>CAYYFV010000001.1:0-35588 GCA_964471455.1 uncultured Candidatus Peribacteria bacterium
GCATGTAGAATAGTGAAATCTTTAGTGTTTAGATAGGCTTTAACACTAAGGCTAGCAATTGAATCTATACTAATTTGACTCGCTAGCGGCAAGCTAGCTGCCCGAAATGATGGACATTTACTAATTGCATTCATGCGAGTAGTAATATTACCATCCGGGTCGGCATGAATTTGTTTTTTACAGTCCACTATATCTATTGCTTGATTTAAGTTTTCCACGAGAGTCTCTAAATTTACATCTGCCCTGGTGGGGAGTAAATCTATGATGCTTGTGTTAATAATCCAATAAGCCAGGGCACTAGCAAGCTCCTGTTTGTCTTGCAACTCGTAAGCATATGCCACACGAATCAGACAGTGTAGAGCAGCAGACTTAAGCCTTTGTGTGAGCTCGAGACTATAGTCTTGAATAACTTGGTCTATGCCTTGAGCATTTAGCTGCTCTAAAAAGTAATCTCTAAGATTTGGAAACTGTTGAGTTTGGCCAGTAGCTGCCAGGACATCTTCTCGACTGTGTATCAACTCGGCTGTAGGCTCTGTGATTGGCACTAACTTTGGAAAGTAATAATCATAAAACTTATCTAGCTGTTCATCGCTAGCGCCTAACCTGGATAATGCCAGCAAAGCCATGGGTAAATGATTGGTATCTTTATTTGTGAACTCTGGGCTGTAAATTTGGATACTTTGAATTAATTGTTTGCAGTATGTACTAATATTATCCATATGATGTAATTAAATACTTTTTTATATTTTAGCATTAGTTCAAACCCATATCAAACTAGCATTAGCCGCTACAGCTAAGGTAGCTGGCTAGCCTTGGTTAGCTATCAGTGAGTTTGTCGAGGCTGAGTTTGGATTCTGTGCTGGGGCTTATGAGGAAGTTTGATTGATAATCTTGGTGGAATGGGGTTTCGAGTATGAGCCTGCCGTTTTTGAACTGGTAGTTTTTGGGAGCGTAGCTGTGGAGTTTGACTCCTTGGGTGTTTAGGATATGGGTGAGTTTGGCGTTATTGAGTCCTGGTTGGTATTTGGCTGAGAAAGAATACTGACTCGGATGTGCGGAGCTGAGGTAGAGTGGTGTCCGATAAGTTAAGTCAAAGCGAGTGAGTTTGCCCGGTGTCATACCAAAGCCGGCGACAAAAGATGGCAACTGGGAATGGAAATCAATGTGATTATGAAACTTGAGAGTCGAATCAATGAGACTGGCCCCAGGTGGTAGATAAGCCCTCAAAAAGGCCTGATAATCTCCCCTGCCTAAAATAAATCTTAGATCTCCGGCCAAATGAGGCAACCCATAACTTTGAAGCTGTGAATTCAGCTGTATCTCCGTGAAGTTGGTATAAGTATGAGCAAAATCTATTTCGACCTTTGTTTGTACATGGTCTGGGAAGAATGTATCGGTAAATGTAATATGACGTTCTATAAATCTATCACCTTTGGTGCCGGATACTGAATTGAAAATAAGGAAATTTTGGTTAGTGTTGTCTGGGACCTGATGGAAAGCTTCCAGAGTCGATCTAGCATCGAAATATCTAAACGCCTGGTCTAGATCATCTGCCTTGGAGTACATTTGAACTTTTCTAGAAGCTACTGAATCGATAAGTAGTCTGGCCAAGGTATTTGGATTGAGATTCGACAATAATTGCTGAGGAAGAGTCTCGAGCATTTGAGATATCTGTGACTTGGATGTGGTTTGGCCATGGGTTTTGGACTCGACAAGATAAGAAAGAATAAAGTCAAAATTATCGCGAGGCCGATAATCTTGGCCATTGATTGTGAGAGTATTTAGATATGGGACTAGGTCATTAAAAAACTCATGATTGATTGCAATGACCGAATCGAACGATGGGGCCTTGGCCTGCTGAAGTGACTGTTCGATTTTGGAGGCAACCGACTGGAAATCTGGAGAGAAATTGAGATCTCGGATAAATAGTTTTTGATTATCATCCACAAACTCAATTGGTAAGCTTGTGAGTCCCTCGAACAAACCATCGAACTGATAAATATCATGGAACTCCAGTGATTTTATTTGAGCATTGTCGACCTCTAAAAATGCCAGCAAACCAAGAAAGCCACCACTCCCCCGTAGTTCGTTGTTGTTTTGGATGAGGATCAGATAGGTGTGAGGCTTGTTGATCCCAAGCATATTGTTGGCTATGGTCAGAGACTGCCTTGATAACTTAAGTGCGGACAATATATCTGTGTAGTTGTGCTTGAGAAATTTGATGATCGAATTGACTTCGGCGATTGGCTGTAAAACAGGTAGCTTTTGAACCTGCTTATAGTTGGTTTCGAGAATGTGTTCTGCCTGCAAGAGTGTTTCTTCAAACTGAATTGCAGTTTGGGAAAGCGCCTGGTAGAGACTGGGATTACTCTCAGATAATGATAAAAACTCCTGGGCTGTGAGTTGATTGATCTGCTCTTGAAACTCCATGAGAATGGAGGCCTGATCCAAAAGATCGGGAGTCAAACTCAGAAGGTTTGGTAGAGGTTGATAACTAGATAATATATACTGTAAGTCTGCTATATTTTGACCCAAAAGATCCCTTGTAAACCGAAGGTTTTCTGGGGTTAGCAAGTGACTGACGCTAACATCTTGATACTGCTGGCTCAGAAGTTTGTGGGTCTTGTCCACACGGTTGAATGTCAGACTGAGTAAGATTATGGGTAATGCTAAGAGCAAGCACAATAAGAATTTACGCATTATTCAAGGACGATTAGAGTATGAGTTCCAAAACGGTAGTCTCGTGAAAACACTTCGGCTTGAAATGCAGGTAAATTAAGATCCAGATGCAAGAGCTGCTCCAGAGTTTGGAGGTTTATAGAAAGAAACTCTTGGGATTTTGCTAGGGCCTGCGGTGTATGGACTCGAAAGGCTTCTGAAGTTTGGATTTGGATGTCTTGATATGGAGAAAATACCAATTTCCAAGACTTATTAGAATGGCTTTGATAATGCAGATACAAATTGAGAGATTCTAAATAAATTGTGCCTGATGTATGAAGTGCTGGAGCATCTGTTGAAAGTGTGAGTGCAGCCAGGTTGTACTGACTAGCCTGATTGGTTTTGAGAATATGTTTTGTGTCTTGTGGATTGAAATAATTATTTATTAAATGTATGACTGAATGAATTTGAGCCTGAGAAATGGGTGTGGGTGACTGAAAATTTAAGTGCCATTGCTGCGAAGTATCTTTGGTAATTGTGATTTGACTTTTACGCAAATTCTGGAGTGTCTGAGCGTGTAGACCTGCATTTTTACTGAGTTTTTGCAAAATCGAAAGAGCAGTTTTTGGTAGGATATTATCTAAAGTGTGAGCGATGTATGCCAGCTTGTGATTGGCGTTGAGACTCTTGAGGCTGGAGTGACTAATTGCCGGCTGAAATGCCGAAATATTTGCTGTATTTGTATAATTAGAAAAATATAATTTATTGTCCTGGGTTTCGAGGTTGAAAAAGATTCGATCTTGATTACTCAAAAGTGATTGCATGGATTTTTGATTAGCTGTTAAGAGCTTATCAAAAAAATATACCTGTGAGATTTGAGCTGGATTTATGTAGACATAGGCAAAACTATTGGCTGGATGATTATTGAGTTGTGAAATTGGGACCTGTGTGTTGAGAGGTTTTTGATTGAAAGCGCTTATATTACTGACCAGGGTCTGATTATTACTCACCTGTATTTGTAATGCAGTCGGTATCTGACTGAGTGATTTTGATGAATTATCGAAGACCAATGCTGGAACCAAAACTTGTTGGACTTTCAGTGCTACGAGTGTGACAGGCTCTGTGGTGGTATGAAATAATTGCTTGAGATTGCTGTCCGCATCTGAAAATAGTGACTGAGTTAGGTTTCGCAACTTGGCAGATGCAACTGGACTGTCGAGTGCATGGGTATTGGTTTTGATTGCAAAGACTGTGTCTGCTGGTAGGTATGCAAACCAACGGTCTTGCTTGGACTGATAATAGTTAACAAGAAAATAACTAGAAACAACAAAGGTAGTCAAAGCTGAAATCTTAAGCGCAAACAATGATTGCCTCTGAATAAATTTAGAGAATTTCGACATAGTAATCGTTAGAACTATTTATATTTTAAGCAAATTCTGTCTGTGTGTATAGGTCTATTTGAGTGGCCGGGCCGTAGATTTGACGTAGCTGCTTGTGTATAAAATTGTTTGAAAAAAGCCGAAAAACAAGTTAAATTAACTGTAGTTTAATTGCAATTTATGAAACTTTCACCGAATGAAATCAGAAAAAGATATTTAGATTTTTTTATTAAAAAATGGCAACACGCCGAAATTCAAAATAGCTCTATTATTCCAGAAAATGATTCTTCTTCCCTGTTTGTACTGGCTGGGATGCAACCACTGGTACCCTTTTTGACTGGAGAGAAACACCCAAATGGAACTCGGCTAGTCAACTCCCAACGATGTATTCGAACTAATGATATTGAGGAAGTTGGTGACAATACCCACAATACTTTTTTTGAAATGCTTGGGAACTGGTCTCTTGGAGACTACTTCAAAGAAGAATCTATTCGTTGGAGCTGGGAGTTTTTGACGGGATCCATAGAAGATGGATGTATGGGAATGGATAAACAACGTTTTTGTGTGACACTGTATGAAGGTGATACTGATGTAGATCGTGATATGGAAGGGGCAGATATTTGGAGAGAGCTTGGATTTAAAACTCTTGACGAAGCCTCGAATGATGATTTTATGCGGATTCATTTCTGTGGCAAAGACAATTGGTGGAAGCTAGGCGCAACTGGGCCTTGTGGACCATCTACAGAAATTTTTTACTACCAAGGTGATTTAAATGATCCAAAATATTTAAACAAAGAATACAAACCAAACGACGAAGCCGATTTGTATGTAGAAATTTGGAACAATGTATTTATGAGCTATTTGCGGATGGAAGATGGTAGTTTGGAACTTCTGAAAAATCGGAATGTGGATACAGGTATGGGATTTGAGAGACTAGTGTCTGCAGTAAACAACGTCAACTCTGCCTATGATACAGAAATCTTTATGCCGGCTATAGAAATGTTGTCTGCTGCTCAACAAGCTGACCTAGATTCGGCAGATATTTCTAAGAGAATTATTTGTGACCATATTCGAGCCGCTGTAATTATTATGGGTGATAGAAATGGTATCGAACCATCTAATACAGATCAAGGATATGTCTTGAGAAAACTAATCAGACGAGCCTATAGACATCTCAGAAAACTGGATGCAGCAGATGAGACTCTGCTTGAGATTGCTAGATTTTTTATTGATTCGTATAAAGATCATTATGCAGAGGTTGGGCAAAGAGCTGACTTTATTTTGAATGCTTTGCAAACAGAAATGGAGCAGTTTGCCAAAACTTTGATGACTGGAGAAAAAGAATTTGCAAAAATTACAAGTGATCTTGAGGCCGGAAGCGTGATTGATGGTAAGGACTGTTTTCGCCTATATGACACATATGGATTTCCTTTGGAAATGACTGTGGAGCTGGCTGAGGAAAATGGTTTTATAGCCGACAAGGAAGGTTTTGATAAAGCCTTCAAAGCTCACCAGGCTTTGTCGAGGGCGGGATCAGAACAGAAATTCAAAGGTGGCCTTGCAGATCACTCAGTGGAAACCACACAGCTACACACTGCTACACACTTGCTACATCAGGCCCTGAGAAATATTTTGGGAGAACATGTCGAGCAAAAAGGCTCAAATATTACTCAGGATAGACTGCGATTTGACTTCAATCATGGTGAAAAAGTAAAGCCGGAGCAGCTAGCAGCTGTGGAAGAAATGGTTAATTTTCAAATCCAAAGAAATCTGCATGTAATTCACGATGTAATGACAGTCGACCAGGCCAAAACAGAAGGTGCCATTGGATTATTTGAAGATAGATATGGAGATCAAATTAAAGTCTATCGTATTGGGGATTTTTCATTGGAGATTTGCGGAGGCCCTCACGTGGCTGCAACTGGAGAAATGGGTACCTTTAAGATTAAAAAAGAAGAAAGTTGCGGAAAAGGAATTCGTCGTATAAAGGCTGTTTTAATTTAATGGAAACAATAATAATCACACGCGTACCCTTTAGGTCTCAAATGGGGGGTGAGGAGATCCACACGATAGCGGTTGCTAATTACTTGCGTGAGCAAGGTTGCAAAGTGGTGTTTGCAACTAGATGCAAGGTCCTCAAAAAACTTGCGAAAGAACACAACTTTAGTCACATCTGCTTGAAAGATTTTCCGTCTTCTCCAACTACCAAATTAGCTCTCGCATGGTTTGCCTTAATTTTTCCCTTGGCCCTGCTTGGGAGTCTACTTATGTGGGTATTTTTTCGTTTGCGATATGGGAAGGCTACCTATTACATGCTTAATTTAAGCGATAAGATACTGTTTGGATTTTGGATTAAGATATTTGGGGGCAAGGCTATTTGCATGGAGCATGCGACTATCGGAGACTGGCTTCGCAAGAACCCCTTCTTGGGCATGTATAAGTGGATTCTGAGCGCTAATAGAATTAAGGTTGTTGCGGTCTCGCGAGCAATGAAATACGAGCTTGAAAAATCTCTTATGCTCCCCTGCCATGATATTGCTAATGGCATTGAATTAGAGAGATTGTCTTCGGTAGATAAATTAGATACCGATCGAGATCCAAATCAGATTTTGTTTGTGGGTAGACTCGAGGCTGACAAGGGCTTTGACAAAGTTGTGAATATCGCAAAAAACAACCCAAATTTAAATTTTGTGGTGTTTGGATCTGGGAGCATGGAATCTATAGCTAAAGGAATTTCCAACCTGAAGCTAAAAGGCTTTGTCGACCATAAGGAACTCAAAAAATGGTATCGTAACTCTCAAATGTTACTTTTGCCTGCCACTAAAATGGACCCATTTGCTTTGGTTGTTCCAGAAGCCCTGAACCAAGGCTGCGTGGTGATGTGCTCAAACCTAGTTGGTGCTAGTGATTACCTCAACTCCGACTTTGTGTGTGACATCAATGACTTTGAGCAGGAGTTTGATCTGTATTATAAAAGGTCATTTCAACTACAGCAAAAAGCCTATAATAAAAGTCTAGAGTTTGACCAGGAAGAGATGTTTGCCGATTATTTGAGACTCTTGAAAGCCTTGTAGGCTCTATCTGCTGTTTGGGTCCAGGTGTATTTTTTGAAGATTTTTTTGGCATTTGCTAGTAAGCGGTCTTGAACTTCATGATTATTTGCTAAAAACCTCATTTGAAAAGCCAGGTCGGTTGTCTTTTTGGGGTCGAAATACAAGGCTGCATCTTGGAGGACCTCCTGCATAACCGTACGCTTGGTAGTAATTACTGGCACACCAAGACTCAGTGACTCCAATAGAGGGATGCCAAAGCCCTCATACAGAGATGGGTAGACTGTGAACTCTGCTTGAGCAATGAGGTCGTTTTTTTCTTGGTTAGATACAAAGCCTGTGATAAATACTCGATCATGTAGATTGAGCTCAGCAATCAGATCTTTGACTTTATTGACATAGCGAATATTACCCCCGCCTACAAGAAATAAATTGTGTGGAATTTGATCTTTTATCAAGTTGAACTCATAGACTAATGACAATTGGTTTTTACGTTCTAAAAAGGTCGAAATACACACGATCTTAGGCCTCTCTATGGTGTTTGTGACCTGAACCTTGTCTCTTTTGGTAAGTGAGTTATATGGCTTAGCCTCATACCCAAGTGGCGTGATATAAGCCCTCGAAGCGTCTAATTTGAAATATTGGCAGAATTGCTTTTTTGTAAAATTTGAAACACAGAAGAATTTCACCTTTGAACGCCTGACCAATAATGGCAAGAATATTCTTTCGATGAGGACCGCCTTGAGAAAATGTCCTTTAGAAAACTTAAACGAAACCATATCATGGACAGTTACAACAACTTTTGTTTTGCTAAAGAGCGAAACAAAAAACGGTGTAATAAAACTCTCAGGATCAAAATAAATATCCGGTTTGTCACGTCTAACTTTGAGAGCAGCATATAGATGCCAAAGTCCAATTTTGGAAAAGAAGTTCCTGTCTAATAAGGTCAGGGCTAAATCTTTTTTGGCTTTTAGATTAGCGATTATGTTTTGGGAGTAAACTGCTTTACCTGTTTTTCTTTCAGATAAAGCCTGTCTGGCATTCACATAAATTCGCATGGAGCCAAGGGATTAATAATTGACAAAATTTCTTGAAAAGAAATAGAATACATTTGATAATATATTAAAAGTATGATTAGCAAATTGCAAGCAGAGCTCGGCCGAATTTTGATTAAGTTTTCGAAACTGCAAAATATAGAAAAATCCATTTGTTGTGCTGGACTGATTTGTGGAGCAGCAATCTTTGCGAACTGGTATTCAGATTTTGATGTGTATCAAAATGGTGTCAGCTACAATGGCCTTGAGGGGCCGGCGTCTTTCAATAGTTTTGCAATTTGTTTGAGCTCCCTTCTGTTGGGACTGAGCTTCTTGAGTGAAAGGCTTGAGTCATATAAGCAGAAATTGGATATCTCTTTGAGAGGTTTGATTAATTACCAAATGGCATTTGTGGCCTTTAATATGATCTGCTATATATCGACGTCATTACACAGAGATGTTGGTGTGAACCCTAACTATAAAGAGTTTGGAATGGGGTTTGAATTAAATATTTTAGTTTTATTTTATCTGTGCTTGTTAAGCTTTAGGTACCTGCAGGAAGAATCCGTTCAAGTATCTAAATATATAATCATGGATAAGGACCTTAAAATCGAAGACGTTGTGCGTAAACACAGTGCCCCGGACTTGAGTGATCAATATCAAAAACAGCAAGAGTTAGCCAACAGAATGGCTGAAAAGCAAAAAAAACATATGCAATATTATCATCAAGACATATAATTTCTTTGCGACAAGTATTTATATATTTATTTAGTTGACGGTGAGTTTCTACTCACCTATTATGTGGGTACAATGTTTAGTTAATACATACATATGAAAAATGCCGATGCAAATAAATTGAAATCAATGGAAATGGCCATTGCTCAAATTGAAAAGAGTTTTGGTAAAGGATCTATCATGAAGCTTGGAGCTGAAAACAAAACTCAAATTGAAACAATCTCAACTGGAGCAATGTCTTTGGACCTGGCCCTGGGCGGTGGCATCCCAAAGGGTAGAATTTGTGAGATATATGGCCCAGAGAGCTCTGGGAAAACGACTTTGACTTTGCATGTTATTGCAGAGGCACAGAAAAAGGGTGGTATTACTGCCTTTATCGATGCCGAGCACGCCCTAGACCCGGAATATGCTAAAAAGCTAGGGGTTGATATCGATAACTTACTTGTATCGCAACCAGACAGTGGTGAGCAAGCTTTGGAGATTGTCGAGACACTGGTCCGATCTAACGCGGTGGACTTAATTGTGGTCGACTCGGTTGCCGCCCTGACGCCGAGAGCAGAAATCGAAGGTGATATGGGAGATTCGCACATGGGCCTGCAAGCGCGTTTGATGAGTCAGGCACTACGTAAATTAACTGCCGTTGCGTCTCGATCAAATGTATCCATTATTTTTATCAACCAAATTCGAATGAAAATTGGGGTTATGTTTGGCAATCCCGAAACAACTACCGGTGGCAATGCTCTGAAATTCTACTCTTCTGTGAGAATGGAAATTAGAAGCGCTGGTAAAATAGAGGGCAACAGCACGGATGGTAAAGAACTTATTGGCAATAAAGTCAAAGTCAAGGTCGTCAAAAACAAGATTGCTCCGCCTTTTAGAATTGCAGAATTTGATATTATGTATAACAGGGGTATTAGTATAGAGGGTGATATTTTGAATTTATGTGAAAAATACGATGTAATTCGTAAAAATGGATCTTTTTACAACTATAAAGAACAAAATATCGGACAGGGGCGTGAAAATGCCAAGAAATACATGATCACAAATCCAAAGGTGACAGCCCAAATGAAAAAAGAAATTATGGCAGCTATCAAAACTAAAGAATCCGAAAGTTAATGCACTGGACTGACATGCACAAGCAGTTATACTCGGCTGCTTGTGGCTTTTTGGCAGGTCGAGAACATGGCAGGTCTGAGCTCAGTAAGAAGTTAGTTAAAAAATTTGAAAATGCTAGTTCCACAGAAATCGATGAGGTGATGGAGTTTTTGATTCGAAAAAACTTTCAGAGTGACGAGCGCTATGCCTACCTACTAGTTAAGTCCAAATTTGCTAAATTTTATGGACCTGCATATATCAAACAGTTTGCCTACAGCAAGGGCCTGAGCTCGGGCTATGTCGAACAGGTTCTGCAGGAGTTTGATTTTGACGACAAATGCTATCAATTTGCTCAAAAACATAGAGATTTGGACAGGGGTAAATTACAGAGAAAGATCTTACAGAAGGGCTTTAGCTTTTCTCAGACCATGCGATCAATTAAAAACCTTGATTAGTGGGGAGAAACTGTGTTATATTACTAGTGATGACGAGCGCCTGTAAAGAGCTGGTCATTTTATTTTGTTGCTTATTTTAATCTATTTACCCATGCAATCACAATTTAATGCGGCAATCAATCAGTTGGTTTCGGAAAAAAACCTTCCTAGAGAGATTGTTGAAGATATTATCAAGTCGGCCTTCAAAGCCGCATACAAAAAGGACTTTGGCCATAGAGATCAAAATATCGATGTGGACCTGTCTGACTCTGGAGAAATGGCAACAGTTTATCAAATTTTGACAGTGGTAAAAGAAGTTGAAGACGAAAATCTAGAAATAACCAAAGACGAAGCCCTTAAATATGTCAAAAAACCAAAGCTTGGTGATGAGATAAAAATCGATGTGACTCCGATGGAATATGGTAGAATTGCTGCGCAATCTGCTAAACAAGTTATCATTCAAAAGCTCCAAGAAGCAGAAAGAGATATTATGTATGCCAATTTTAAGGATCGTGAAAATGAGCTAGTTCATGCTCAAGTTCATAGGGTCCAGAACGATCATATTTTTATTGATTTAGGTAAGATCATTATTGAGTTGCCAAAAGAGGCCAAAATCAGAGGTGAAAAATACTACGCAGGTCAAAGACTAAAACTCTACCTTGATAAGGTAGTCAAAACTTCTAAGGGTCCCAAATTAATGATTTCACGAACCCATCCAAATCTTGTACGTAAACTGCTTGAAATTGAAATACCAGAAATCCTAGAAGGCACTGTCGAAGTACATAAAATTGCACGTGATCCTGGAGTTAGATGTAAAATCACTGTTAGCTCTAGCGATCCCAAAATTGATCCAATTGGTTCGTGTGTTGGACAGAAAGGTGTGCGGATTCAAAGTGTCATGGACGAGCTGGGTGGTGAACGAATCGACGTGCTGATCCATACCGAGGATAATGAGGAACTGCTTCGAGCAGCTCTATCCCCTGCCAAGATCGATGTTATTAAATTCATTAGTGATGATCGTGTCGAAGCTTATGTCCAAGAAGATCAAAGACCCTTGGCGATTGGCAGAAGAGGACAAAATGTGAGACTGGCCTCCAAACTCTTAAATATGGAGCTAGACATTAAGAATTTTGATGATTTGGATGCTGCTGAAAAACAAGCATACCTAGATACTCAGGCCATAATAGAAGATGAAAATGCAGAACAAGATGCTTCAGCTGGGAATAAACAAGACTCCAAATCTGATGTGCATGAAATAGCCATCGATGACGTCTACAAAGAGGCACTCATGGATGCAAACTTGACTCAATCCGTTCAATTGAAGGGCTTGAGTGTTTCAGACTTGCAAACTATTGAAGGTATTGATGCAGCAGGTGCGGAACAAATTTTCAACGCTATTAACTAAGTGCTCTGAAATAGTTCAAATTATGGGTCCCGGGATAACACTCGGGACTTTTTAAAATATCGTGACTTTGTGCTATATTTTTGATATAATAAAATGATATAAAAATTGTTTATGATTGATCAATCAAACTTACAAAATGCTCAGAGAGGATCTAGTGGTGGTGCTAGCGGTAAAAAACCAATGAATTTGCAGGATGTAAGTCAAAATCTAAACAAGGAGTTCAAAGAACGTAAGATCCAACAAGCTGCCGCTAATAGTGGTGGTAAATATGGATATATCGATATTGCCACTACACCTATAAATCCAGATCTGTATAGCATGTTGGATGCCGATATGTTATTGGCAGCTAAATTTATTCCATTTTTTCGACTTGGATCGCAACTGAGAGTGGCAGAAGTGGATCCCGAAAACTCTGAATTAAAAAACTTTTGGCTGACAAAGGCTACTCCCTACAGGAGAATCTATGTTCAAATGAAAGTTTTGAGACTGCGATCAAGCCCTTCCTAAAATTTAAACGAGAGCATCAGGAGAAGATTAATGTTCTTGAAAATCAGGATATCGAGGAATATCAAAAAGAAATTGAAAACCTATCGAAATTGGCAGCTAAAATGCAGGTTTCATCTACCAAAGAAGGACTTTTGACTCTTTTAGTCGGTTCAGTTAGAACAAAAGCTTCGGATATACATCTGCAGCCGGAAGAAGATTCAGTCAAACTGCGGTTTAGGATTGACGGGATTTTGCAAACCGTAACTCGCCTGGATCACAAGATATATGACCAGCTTCTCAAGCAAGTCAAATATGACTCAAGTATGAAGCTAAATGTCACAAACGTCCCCCAGGATGGTCGATTTGAATTTGAGACTCAGGGGCGCCAAATTGATGTGCGGGTTTCTGTCCTACCCACTGATAACGGCGAAACGGTTGTTATGCGTTTATTAGATTCGGGAAAAGAATTTTTAAGTTTGAAACAGCTAGGATTCAATCAAGACCACCTGGCGATCCTAGATAAGGTTTGTAAGCTGTCACAGGGGATGATTTTGGTAACTGGACCTACTGGATCTGGTAAAACCACTACTTTGTACTCTATGTTGACTCAATACAACAAACCGGAGAAAAAAATTATCACCTTGGAAGACCCGGTGGAATATCACCTGGATAACATAGTCCAAAGTCAAATTCACGCTGATAAAGGCTACACTTTTGCCTCGGGGCTCGAATCTATTTTGAGGCAAGATCCGGACGTGGTGATGATTGGGGAAATTCGCGAACACGACACTGCAAATACAGCTTTGCAGGCTTCTTTGACGGGACATGTTGTGCTATCGACTATTCATACAAACAGCGCTTTGGAGAGTGTGAGTCGACTGATGAACATAGGTTTGGAGCCATACCTGATTGCCCCAAGTCTGGATACCGTGATCGCCCAAAGATTAGCAAGAACTTTCTGTAAAAACTGTGTTAAGCATGAACCCGTATCTCAATCCGATAGAGAATTACTCGAAAAATATGCAGCGGAAGTCTCTGCTGTGACAAAAAAAGAATATCACACACCCGATACTCTGCCAAAGGCTCAGGGTTGCAATTTGTGTAATCAGACTGGATACCTGGGACGTGTGGTCTTGGCCGAAGTGATCCGTTTGGATACTGATTTAAAACAAATGATTTTGGATAAGGAATCAACTTACCATTTACAAGATGCCGCATTTAAGAAAGGGATGATCTCTATGTTTATGGATGGAGTTGTGAAGGTTTTGAGTGGTGTCACATCTTTGGAAGAGATCTTAAGAGTCTGTTCTCGATAGATCTTAGCTTGAAATACTATGGTAAATAGTTGAGCTTGCCCTCAAAGATCTTTTTGAAGAGTGCCTCTAGAATATCTGTGGCTTGCATGTTTTTATAGCCTCTGATGAGATGTTGGTGTTTTTTGAGGTGTGGCTTGAGAAGTTGATTGTACTGCTGATTAATCTGTGAATGATTAATTAAATCGTCGGGTCTAGTCAAAAGTTTGGCACCCTTCTGAAGTAAGATGAGATTGCCATCAAATGCCAGATCTGAGTTGCGCACTGGAGGTACAAAGACCTGTTTGTTTTGAGCAAGTGCATACTCTGCTGTTTTGAGTGAGCCACTGTGACACTGGGCCTGTGGGACTATCAAGAAATCACAGAGATTGACCAGCAATTTGTTACGATCCAGGAATTGATGTTTTTTGACTGTAGTATGTGGTGATAAGCTACTTAGTAAACAGCCGTGTGACTGAATCTCTTGGAATAAATCTAAATTTTGCTTGGGACTAAGCTTGTCCAAGGGGCAGGCTACAAAAGCTGTTGTATTCAACTTGAACTGGAGTGCTAAGGAGTGGGCAAAAGTATCAACCCCAAGGGCTCCCCCTGATATAATGTTACATTTAAACAAGGATAAGAACTGTACAATCCCGGGGAGTATATCAAAGGTATATCCACTAATGGCCCTGGATCCGATGATCCCAACCTGAATATGATCAGAGTCCAAAGCCCTGATGGAGCCTTGTCTATATAAACAGCCTGCAGCCTTATCTGCAAAGACTTTTCTATAGATAGGATGAGAAGATTCTATTAATTTCATGTAGCTAAGTTATGTACTTAGTTACATTACAAGAGAATGCTTAAATAATTCTAAAATTTAGTGGTGAATATAACCAGAGTTGGGTAAGTCCTTTTGAATCTGGCCGTTTTTGAGAAGAATCACGCGGCGGTTGACTTGATTAACCAAGTTTTGATCGTGTGTGACCAGGACCACAGTCATGCCCTCGTTATTGATATCTTGGAGAAGTTCTAAGATTTCATTGGAGCTTTTGGGATCTAGATTTCCAGTGGGCTCGTCGGCTATAACTAAATACGGATTGTTGACGATGGCTCGAGCTATAGCACAGCGCTGTCTCTCCCCTCCTGAGAGCTGATGGATACGGTGATGGGACTTGGATGTGAGATTGACCCGGTCGAGGGCCTTGTGGACCAAATTTGCCTGCTTGACCCGGCTGTAACCATATATTTGGGCTGCGAAGTTGACGTTATCAAATACAGTTTGGCCTGGTAGTAAATGAAAATGTTGCCAGATCATCCCGATTCTACGGCGATAAATTTGCAAAGCCTCTGGCTTGAGATATTGAATGTTGACGTTGTTGACAAAGACATCGCCTTGGGAAGGTTTGCAAGCGCCAATTAGTAAATTCAAAACCGTTGACTTACCGGCTCCAGACGGGCCGACTATCGAAAGAAAATCTTGCGGATTTATTTCGAGATCGATGTTGTTAAGAATTTTATTTTTATCAATATGATAATTGACTGATTCTAATTTGATCACTTGGACTTGTTTATAAGTAAACTTATATTATCATAAATTTAATAATAATTAATAATTGAAAGTTGAAAATGTCGAAATTACTTACTGCAAAAGTCCTACAAAACTATGCTGATTTGATGGTGAACTTTGCTGCAAACGAAAGACAGGGCGTGCAACCCGGAGATGTGGTCTATGTCAATGTCATGGAGTCCGGGATGTGTATGCTTAAATATTTTCAAAAGGCTATATTGAAGGCTGGGGCATACCCGATTTTGGATGTGCAAGTTGAGGGTTTGGGTAAGGATTTTTACGAACTAGCCAACGACGATCAATTGACTTTTGTGGCCGATAAAATGATTGATGCGAGAATGAATACGATTGATCACTTGATTAACATGATTGGCCCCAAGGATCCGCTGGCCATGGAGGGAGTCTCGGGCGAAAAGATCAAACAGCGGACTCGGGCTCTGAGTGATTTGAATAAGAAAATGACTCAGAAGTTTGACACTGGAGAAGTAACTTGGACCCTAGCCCTGTTTGGTACCGAGGGTATGGCGAAGCAAGCTGGGATGAGCTTAGATGAGTACTGGGAACAGATTATTCACGCCTGCTACTTAGATTCTGATGATCCAGTTGCAGAATTTACTGATAAATTCAATAAAATTGACAAGGTGGCTACATGGCTCAATGGACTTAATATTCAAAAGCTGCACATGCATGGTGCGGACTGCGATATCCATATCAAAATTGGTAGCAACCGGAAATGGGTTGGTGGATCGGGACATAATATTCCCTCCTTTGAAATTTTCACTTCGCCGGATTACCGTGAGGTAGATGGGTGGATTCAATTTAATCAGCCCCTGTTACGATCTGGCAAGCGAATTGAAGGTATTTATTTGAAATTTAAAAATGGTCAAGTGGTGGACTTCAAGGCCTCAAAGAATCAAGAGGCCCTCAAGGATATGCTTGATAATAAGGGTGCCAAAAGACTTGGAGAATTTAGTATGACAGATGCGAGGTTTTCTCGGATTAGCAAATTTATGGCTAACACCCTTTACGATGAAAATGTGGGTGGAGAATTTGGGAATTCACATGTGGCAATTGGTAACGCTTATCGAAGTTGCTATAAGGGAGACTTCAAAGATGTACCAACAGATAAGTGGGATGAGATGGGTTACAACGAAAGCCATATCCATACTGACATAGTTAGCACAACAGATCGGACTGTGACTGCTACTTTGGAGGATGGGTCGGAGCTTGTAATCTACAAAAATGGTATGTTTACTTTGGATCTAGAATAAACTCGGAGACTATTTCTAGATGCTTGGTATGTGGGAATTGATCGACCGGGTTGATTTGCTTGAGAGTATATCCGAGAGGCTTGAGATATGCTGCATCTTGGGCGAAGGTCTTGAGATTGCATGAAACATAGACCAAAACTGCTGGTTTTTTGGATGCAATTAGCTCAATAGTTTTTTCGCCAAGCCCTTTGCGGGGAGGATCTACAATAATCAAATCTGGAGCTGGCCAGCTATATTGATTGAGGTTTTTGTAAATATCATCTGCTACATAAGTTGTGTTGTCCAACTGGTTGAGTTTGGAATTTTGAATGGCTAGCTCGACGGAGCTTTCGACTATGTCGATACCATAGACTTGAGTTTGGGCGTTGGCGGCGATGATCCCGAGAGTACCAGTGCCACAAAAAAGATCGTATACGACCCGAGCTGAGTGAGATGATGTGATGTTTTGGACAAGCTCAAAAATCTTGGAAGCCTGCTTGGGATTGGGCTGAAAGAAGGAATCTGGAAAAATTTGGAAAAAATAATTCTTAGCATTTATTTTGAGTGTTTCTGTTATATACTCAGGACCAGACACGTGTACGAGTTCTTTGGTAGTGCGGCGACCTTTGAGGACAGTTGTAACTTGGTAGTACGCGCTTATTGGCTGCTTGTAATGAACTTGAATATGCCTAATGAACTCTTCTAGATCTGCCTGAATAATATTGAGAGTGGCAAAATTGGAGACCTCTAGAATGACCATCAGTTGCTTGTGATCTTGAGTCTGCTTAAAACTAAGTGTTCGCAAGTCCCCCTGATTGCAACTGAATTGATATGGCTTGTGGTACTGAAAGAAGATTTGCTTAGCAACTGAAAGTAGCTCCGAAGAATTCTCAGAAAACAAATGACAGCTGGTGGCATCGACAATGTCGAAGCGGCGGTTTTTGATATGGAAGCCAATCACTGGGTCGAAATCTTTGGTATATCCAAAGCTGTATTCGACTTTATTACGATAATACCAAGGATCTGACATCCCGACTATTGGCATAATTTCCGCTCCATCCGTGAGGTCGAGATTGCCTAGGATGCGGTGTACCTCGTTGGTTTTGAGTTCTAGCTGTTTGTCGTAATTGAGGGCCTCTAGAGCTGTGGCATTGGAAATACCGAAGTAGTTGTTACGGGTTGGGACCCTCCAATCTGAAGGTTTTTTGAGCTCGACTAAAGACGCTTCGAGGAAATTCTTTTTAATTTTGGTCAATTCAACTTCAGCGACGTCGCCTGGATATAAATCTGGACAGACGAGGTTGTATTCGTGGTCTTCAATAGTGACTTTGGCGTGGGCCTGGCCAAAGGTTGTCAAGCTTGTAAATTCGAGCTCTAGACGGGTGCCTTTTTTGAGTTGCATATTTGAAAAGTAAATTTAACTAAGCCTAGTCAAAAAGCCTATTTTTGTAAAGAATTTTTGTACATATCTCTGACAAACTCCTCGGCTTGATCACGAGTCTGGAGGTGTCCTTCGAGCTGACTATCAAACATGGCTTCTTTGAGTTGGCCGACCAACGGACCTGGCTTGATATCTAAAATTTGGCAGATGTCTTGACCAGAAATTAATGGACTGGGTAGAGATGGAATCTGAGAGACTGTCTCTTGATAAAGCTTGAGTAGCTCGTTGTATTTAGTTAAGTCGACCGGAGTCTGCCCGATTGTGTCGTACTTATGCAGCTCTAGTAGATCAAGAAACCATGGGTGCAAGAACCACTTGATTTGAGTAGCCTTGGGCATGTCAAAAATTTGAAAAAGACTCATGTGGCGGGCAACTAACCAAGATACATGTTCGATAAATCTCTTAGGAAACCTCAGGCGACCCAAGATATTTTCGGCCAAATCGGCTGACTTGGAGGCGTGCCCGTTGAAAGTAATGCGATCTGTACCAAGTCCAAAAGTTAGGGCCTTGCCGCAATCATGCAACAATGCAGCCCAGATAATACTCAGTTTTTCGTCGGATTCGATCTGAGACAAACATTTGAGTGTATGCTGATAGACATCGCCCTCTGCGTGAGTGCTGGCCGACTGCCCAACCCCTTTGAGATCTTGAATCTCTGGGAGCAAGACTTTGAGTAGACCGAGGTCTTCGAGGTCGTTGATGGCATCGCACCTCTTGGGACATTGGAGGATTTTGTTGAGTTCTTGTTGGACTCTCTCTGGCGAAATGAATTCTGCAAGTTTGTGATGTTTGAGAATAGCTTTATATGTTTTTGGTTCGTATTGGAAGCTCAGTGTGTTTTTGAATCGTACAGCTCTGAGAAGTCTCAAGTGATCTTCTTGGATGCGACTCTCTGGGTCGCCAATAAATTGGATTATTTGCATATCGAGATCGCGCTGACCGTGGACATGGTCAATGATTTCGTCTGTAATCGGGTTGTAAAACATGCCATTGATTGTGAAATCTCGGCGATGAGCATCTTCGTAATCATCTACAAACTCAACCTGACTGGGTCTGCGGCCATCTTGATAGTCCCCCTCTGATCTAAAAGTAGCGATTTCGAACTCGTGATCGTCTTGATGCACCATGATAATTCCAAACTGCTTACCGATCGGAACTGTCTTATCGAATAAGCTTTCGACCTGATCTGGCGTGGCATCGGTAACAATATCATAATCTTTGGGCTCCTTTCCGAGTAAGATATCACGTACGCAGCCACCGGCCCAGAGGGCTTGGAAGCCTTTGGCATGCAGGCTTTTTATGATTGAGATGCTGGAGATTTTCATAATTGGATCTTATTTGGATTTATTTTAATTCATTTGGGTAAAATTAACAAAGGGGGGCTTGACTATTTTTAAGTTTTTTTTAAAATTAATAAATGAAAATTTTAGCATTTGAATCATCTTGCGACGAAACTGCTTGCGCTATTGTAGAAGATGGCCGGCGGGTTTGGAGTAATGTGATTGCCTCACAGATTTTGACTCATCGCAAAACCCAGGGGGTTGTTCCTGAGGTGGCTGCACGCGAGCATGTAGCCAAGTTGCAATTGGTTTTTGAAAAAGCGCTCCAGGAGGCAGACCTGACTATGGATGATATCGATGCTATTGCCTGCTCGGTCGAGCCGGGACTAGTCAACTGTTTGCTGACCGGTGCCAGTATGGCCAGTACGTTGGCCTTGATTTACCAAAAACCCTTAATTTCTGTGAATCATAAAATTGGCCACGTCTTGAGCTGCAATCTGGACTGCCAAGAAGTATTTGAGTATCCATTGATGGTTCTGTCTGTATCTGGAGGTCATAACGAATTGTACCTACTCAGAAGTTCTAAAGAAATTGAAATGCTGGGATCGACTTTGGATGACGCTGCTGGCGAGGCTTATGACAAAGTGGCAAAAATGCTTGGGCTAGCCTATCCAGGTGGCCCTGAGATATCTAGAGTATCTAAGGACGGCGATCCCCGGATGTTCAAATTGCCATATGCCCTGCCAAAGCAAAGGTATAATTTTAGCTTCTCTGGACTCAAGACAAATGTTAAATACTTAATAGATGACTTGAAAAAACAAGGCGTGTTTGAGAAGCATATCAATGATGTGGCCGCGAGTTTTCAGTATGCGATCAATCATAATTTATCGAGAAAACTGTGTGAAGCAGCTGTGGAATTTGGAGCCAAGGAAGTTCATCTGGTTGGTGGGGTTTCGGCTAATTTAGACTTGAGAGAGCAGATAAAGTCAAAACTAAAGGGGGTGATTAAATTTCGTAGACCCGTAGAATTTTCTTACTGTACAGATAATGCTGCTATGATTGCTGGCGCAGCCTGGTTTGTAGATAAATCTGAATGGAAAAAGCCCGGAGAGGCCTTGATAGTCTAAAATTTGACTAACTGGATTTGCTTTTTCAGTAAAATCTACCTATACTTTGGGTAGTTATTTTTAATTTTAAAACTTGATGGACACACGAGAAATCAAAGCCCCTGTTGGTATGTCGGATATGCTTCCGAAAGACCACGACTATTTTACTTACCTCAAAAAGGTTATTAGACACCGCGGGAGACAGGCTGGATTTCGTAGAATTTCGACTCCTATGCTTGAGCGTACTGACGTGCTGAAGTTGGCCTTGGCCGAAGATGCGGACAGGATCGAGAAAAGAATGTATTCATTGAGAGATCCCGAGGGAACAGATCTAACTATTCGTTCTGGCAACACAATTGGGATTGCGAGGGCATATGTGGAAAAGGGACTCAAAGACCTACCACAACCGATTTCACTTTACTATATAGAACAACAGGCCCGCTTTACAAATCTGGGGCCCGGTTATTATCGACACTTCCATCAATATGGCCTAGAGGTGCTGGGTCAGTCCGATGCTGCTTTGGATGCGCAAATTATCTACTTGGCTCATAAGATCCATTCAGACTTGGGTATTGACGACCGCTTAGAGTTGCATGTCAACAGCTTTGGCAATACAGATATCAAGCAAAACTTTACCGATGATTTGACAGCATTTTTTCAAGAAAAGAAACGATCCATTCCAGCTGAGTATGAAAGATTCATCGAGAAAGACCCTATTCAGTTATTCCTAGTGGAAGACGAAGACGTAGAGATACTATGCCAGATGGCTCCCAATATCGAAGACTACTATGATAAAGAGTCCAAGGACTACTTCAAAGATCTGTGTGAATACCTAGATGAACTTGAGGTTCCATACAAGGTCAATCATCGCATGTTTAGAAAACTTCCATACTACTCTGGCGTGATTTTTGAATTCTGGGAAAAGAACCGTGGTCGCAAAAAGGCTGTTGGTGGAGGTGGCCGTTATGATAACTTAATTGAAAGGCTTTCTGGCTCCCCTACACCTGCAGTGAACTATATTGCTGGTGTCGAGCGTACGATTGCTCAAATGAAAATCAATAAAGTAATAGCCCCATCAAAAGATGATCTGCATGTGTTTGTGGCTCAGCTTGGTAAGGAGGCCAAGAAGAAATGCCTCTCCCTGTTAGCCGCCTTGCATGACGAAGGCATCAAAGCAGTCGGAGCAATTGGTAAATCGTCTATGAAGGAGCAAATCGCAATGGCCGAAGGTTTCAAGGCTCCATATATGGTTTTGATGGGAATTACGGAGGTCAGAGAAGGCAAAGCGATTATTCGTGATATGTCTAAGGGGAAGCAGTTTTCTGTCAGCCTCGACAAAGCCGTAAGTGAACTAATTAAACTTATTGGAAAAGACAAGCTAGATAGGTACAACCCTGTCAAAGGTTTAATTAAAAAATAATTTGATTTTACACAAGACGAAGTACTTGGGGGCTAGTCAAGTTGCCGGTAGAATAATTTTATAAAATTATTATTTATGGACTACGAATCTAAGTTTAAATCCTACGATAAGCGCAAACTGGTCAAGATGTTGGACCGAGAAGGTATTGCTGCCACGACTACCCAGTCCAAATCAGAATTGGTGCGCATGCTTGTTTTGGCGAAGAAGGCCAACTCCCCGACCAAAAAGCACTTTCGAAATGCTAATCGCGATAAATTCTATAAGATCTTGGCTAATTTCCTTGGGTTTTGCCTGTTAATTATCTCTATCAACTATGTGTATAGTCAATATTTGGAAAGGGCTGAAGAACAACTTGATATTGATCTAAGTTCAAAAGAACCTCAAATTTTTGAGAAAGGAAACCAAACCTTTGTCGTTTATAACCATCCACTAGTTAAGGTGCAGGCCCTTTATGATGCCAACTGCAAACGACCCGAATGTGATATCGAGCAAAGCCTAGAACAGATTAAATCTTCGATTACGCCCCTTTTTGAAACGGAATTGGTGCATTTTGATTCTCGAAAAGGTAAACATTTATCTGAAGAATATGATTTGAACTTACTGCCGGTATTTATGTTTGATCAAACCCTCGAAAGGCTATATGACTTCGACGACAAGTCTGATTTTTTCACCCAAAATAAAGACCGTTACCAACTACAGGTAACTCCAAATAGAGTTCTAGAAGGTCCAGAATTGCTGGATTCGAAGATCATTACAGCGAATTCTAGTCTTGATAGCGAAATTAAAATTATTGTCTACCTGAGTCCAAGCTCAAATCAGTCGAGAGACGCCTTGCCTGTACTGGAGGACCTTGCCGATAAATTTGGGGAGCGAATGTTGATTGCGATTAAGTATTACAATACAGGTGGGAATGATTTTTTGGCTTCTACCGCCTTGGAATGCTTCTATCAGCAAGATGAATTTCTGGCTGGTCTCAAGCTAGCTTTTAAAAATCAGAGTAAATGGATTGGCTCCTCTCAGGCTCAAGTGCGGAGTAGATTTAAGTCTTTTGCGAGGCAAACAATCAACTACAATAAGTTTAATGAATGCTTTGACAGTCCTGCCACCGAACAAATTGTCCGAAACCATTTCCAGGAATCGGGCGAGCTTGGTGTAATTGGGGCTCCGACATTCTTTGTCAACAATCAAATTTTGGTTGGTAACTATGAGCTAGCTGATTTTGCCGAATTGATTGATCAAATATTTAAGGCGGATAAAATTAATTTATGATAATTAGGCTTTTGACAATTTTAATTTTGCTAGGTATTATTGTTGCTAATGTGTGGGGCTGGGTTGGCTCTCAATTGGATCCAGCTCCTTACTCGAGCGGGCCGACTGCAGCGCCCAATATGGAGGCTCCAAGCTACCCACCACCCAACTCTAATTAAAATATTATGCAAAATGAAGCTCTTAAATTTCATAGTGAGTGCCCCGGTAAAATCCAGATTGTACCAACTCACTCTTTTGAAGGTCCTGAGGATCTAAAAATGGTATATACTCCGGGAATGGCCTATCCCACAGAAGCAATAACGAAAGACAAATCTGACGCCTACAAATATACCTGGCGTAAGAACTCAGTGGCGATTGTGTGTGATGGAACAGCAGTCTTGGGCTATGGAAATATTGGACCACATGCGGCCTTGCCTGTGATGGAAGGAAAATCTGTAATCTTTTCGCACTTCGCTGGTTTGTCAGCAGTGCCCTTGTGTGTCGATACAAATAACCCAGAGGAAATTATCAAACTAGTTAAGCAAATTGAACCAAGCTTTGGAGGTATTTTACTAGAAGATATCAAAGCTCCCGAATGCTTTGAAGTCGAATCTCGTCTCAAACAAGAGTTATCAATCCCTGTTTTTCATGACGATCAGCATGGGACGGCTGTTGTCACCCTAGCTGCTCTCATAAATTCTTTGGAGCTTGTCAATAAAAACGTGGCCGATGTCAAAATTGTTATCAATGGGGCTGGGGCGGCTGGAATCGCAACTGGGAGATTGTTGAGTGAATACGGATTTGGCAATATTATTTTACTTGATTCTCGAGGAATTTTGTCGAGCCAACGAACTGACCTAAATGAATTTAAATTAAAGGCCTTGGACTTTTCAAATCCAAACGATGTCTCTGGAGACCTAATGGATGCCATGCAGAACTCTGATATCTTCATTGGACTCTCGGTTCGAAACCTATTGGAAAAGGAGCATATTGATCAAATGAACAGTAGTCCAATTGTGTTTGCCTTGGCAAATCCAGTACCAGAAATTATGCCAGAAAAGGCCAAAGCGCTTGGGGTCAAAATTATCGGGACTGGAAGGGCTGACTATCCAAATCAAGTCAACAATGTACTGGCCTTTCCCGGCATTTTGAAGGGTGCCATGGATAAAGGATGCCAAATAGATAATAAAGTCCTTATAAGGGCAGCTCAGGGCCTGGCAAGATGTGTCAAAAGCCCTAGTGAAGACATGGTTATACCCGGAGCCTTTGACGAGGGGGTTTTTGATTCGGTATATCAGGGAATTGTACAGGACTAGTTGGGCTACCTAGTCTCTTTGGATTTTTTCTAACTCATTTTTGAAAGACTCTATATCTGCGAAATCCCTATAAACAGATGCAAACCTAATATATGCGACTTGATCGAGCTCTAGCAGAGCATCCATAATATCCTGGCCTATAACTTTTGAGCTAATTTTTTTACCTTGTGAGAGCCAGCTCTGCTCTAAGAGGTTGATGATATTGTTGATTTGATCAGTATCGCTTGGCCTTTTCTTGAGTGCCCTAAGAATTCCACGCTCGACTTTATCTCGATCGTATGGCTCGAGGCCTGAATGCTTTTTTTCCACCATAAAGGTCGGCTTTTCATACTTTTCAAAGGTATTAAAACGATGGTTACACATTTCGCAGCATCGGCGTCGGCGTATTTCGTGGTTGGCATTGTGTTCTCTGGAATCTATAACCTTAGTTTGAAGAGAGGTACAAATAGGACATTTCATAAAAAATTGATCAACTAGAATGATTTTAATATTTTAATTCTTGGAAGACAACGCTAGAATATAAAAAAACCCCCAAACATGAACATAAGTCAATGCATTCACAAATTTCTGATCTATTTAGAAGTTGAAAAAAATAAATCAAAAAAAACTCTTGAGAATTATCAGCACTATTTAAATCGCTTTTTGAACTACTTCGGTGATATCGCTATCCACAAGATTGATTCGAATCAGATGCAGGATTATCGTGTGTTTTTGAATAGAGAGAATTTTGGTCCACGATCAATCCCCTTGTCAAAAAAAACTCAAAACTATCATATTATTGCCGTTCGAGCACTCCTAAAATATCTTTCAAAAAATGATATCGACTGTTTGTCCCCAGAAAAAATTGAACTTATTAGTATTCCCAAAAGAACTGTAGATTTCCTAGAACCAAAGGAAATTCAAGATCTAATGGCGAGTTTTGATATCTCGAGCACGCTTGGACTCAGAAACAAGGCTATTTGTGAGGTGTTATTTTCTACCGGATTACGTATTTCGGAACTGCATAAATTGAATCGAGATCAGTTTGCTAATAAGGAGACTTCGAATGTGACGATTAAGGGTAAAGGTGGCAAGTCTAGAATCGTGTTTTTTTCTCCTAGAGCCCTGCAATCTATCCATACGTATTTATCCAAGCGAAGTGATATGGACTCAGCGCTTTTTGTAAATCAAAAAAGAAGAGATCAGAGTGACTCTTATCGTCTATCGATTTATTCGATGCAAGAAATGGTCAGAAAACATGCGGCTTTGGCTGGAATCAATAAAAAAGTGACGCCCCATACCCTCAGGCATAGCTTTGCGACTTATCTACTTGATAATGGCGCCGATATTCGGGGGGTGCAGGAACTGCTCGGTCACAGCTCGATTACTACAACCCAAATTTATACACATTTGACCAACCGTAAGCTGCAGGAAGTGCATTCGAAAATAAATAAATTTTCCGATTGACAAACAACGTCAATTATCTAGAATATGAACCTAAACATTTTTGTACTTATGCAAAAACACTTGTTCACTGCTGCTTGTATCTTGATAGCTTTATGTCTGATGGGCTTCGGTGGAAATGAGTTTTTTAGTACTATCCAGAAGTCATTTTACTATCGTGACGAGACTGTAAATATCGCGTTAAAATATAAAAATACGGACGCGCAGATGAGGATCGTTAGTTTTACCTCGAGCTGTCACTCGAGTTTTCGTGTGTTCGATAGCCAGATGAAACAGGTATACCCTCTAGTAATCTCCGAGGTGAAGTGTGTGAACTTTCAGAAAGATTATGTTGCGCTGGCTCCAAATCAGAACTTGGTTTTTCGTCTATCTTTAGATGCTGATAAATTGCCGAACGGATCGTACTTTGTACAAGGACTGGTGAGTGGTTTCCGACCAGGAAAGCTTATGAAGTTCGATGTCCTGAACCGTCCGCAAATCAGATCAACACTCAATCAAAATTGTGGTAAGGCAGTCAACAAGCAATGTGAACTTGGCCTCAAATGTAGCTTTGAGAACTCCAAAGTTATTCACCTGGGTGTGTGCAAGGCTGTCTTTGAGCAACCCGTGACCCATATATCTTCTGCGAAAAAGCCTACAACTCCTGGCCCAGGTGTAAATAGTAGAGCTGTGGATAGGCTCGGACGCGACCAGATATTTGAGAATCGACAAATCCTGAAACTTGAAAATGTAGATTACTTTGCGAATGATGCCGTGACTGTCTCCGAGTTTAAAAAATTAGTATTTGAAAAGAGCTTAAAAAAAATTGACCTTGTGGAATCGAATAACCTGTTGACTAAACAGCAATCTATTTACCTTTTATATTATTTTTTATATTCAGAACGATATCCAAGAAGTCTGAATGGCCTGTTTTTTCTGGACACGGTTGGAGCTAAATATACCGACTATATAGATGCAGCTGCATCTTTGGGGGTGCTGAGTATGTCTGATAAATATTTTTATCCATTTGATTTGGTAACTCGTGGAGAGGTTTTGAGAATGATTGATAAATTTTTGGCAATTAAGATTTGATTCGATCGTTTTTTTGCTATAATAAGATCATGAAAAAACTGATGCCCCTATTTCTTATTTTATTGATACTGGCTGGTGCCCTGTACTTCCAAGAAGAGATTTTGGATAGGTTTGTGGGTCCTAGTTCTGATTCCAATACGCAGCAGGCACCTCCCGGGCTGCCCTCCCTGGACTTGGGACAAGCGACGTCCAGCTCTCCCTCAGCTACTGAGACACAGGTAGCCTTGGATGATGAGTCTACAGATCAAAGCCCCGCTCCTCCTGGTCTGCCGAGTTTGGATGTAGCACCAGACCAACCGACTACGATCGAGGACGCACAGGAAGATACCCTGGACTTGGATGACTTGTTTATAGAGGACACAACTCAGGATCGGGAAGATCAATCAAGCGATGGTGACTCAGCTATGACTGCCCCTCCCGGCTTGCCTGCATTGAGTTTTGGTACCGCTCCTGAGCAGCCTAGCTCTCAAGAAGCCCCGACCCCTGACGAGCTTTTGCCGGTACCGAATCTAGAGATACAAGAATTCAAGAACTCCTTTATTAAGTTTAAATACCCCCCAAATATCACGGTACAAAATGTATCTTTGAGTTCAGTTGACTTGAACTCAATTGAATCAAAACTATTAAATATATCATATTTCAATAACGAAAATGCGAGTTCGGTGCAGGATTTTGTCAAGGATTCCTCAAGTGTGACAAACTTCTTTGCTGAATCGGAGGTGGTAGAACTGAGTGCTGATGGGGTGGATCAGGTCTTTTTGGCCACAGATTTAATCTCACAAACCAAATTCTACTTAATAGCTAAAGATAATCTATTTGTTTTAATTGAAATTGATATTGAGCGTGAATATGAATTTGTTGAGCAGCTTTTAATTCCTTCAATAGAATCTCAAATCATCTAACCCCTCAAAGAATGCAACTGTCTTTCTATGGCGCCGCACGTGAAGTGACTGGGTCTAAACACATGATTAAGGTCAATGGCAAAACAATTCTCTTGGACTGTGGTATTTTTCAGGGGCATAGGGCTAAGTCTGCAGAAAAAAACAAAGACCTGATGTTTGATGCAAAAAGTATCGATTTTGTGATTCTATCTCATGCACACATGGACCATAGTGGTCTCTTGCCAATGTTGGTCAAAAATGGCTATAACGGCCCCATCTTGACTACAAGTGCGACCCGAGAGCTATGTACTTATATGTTGCAAGACTCGGCCATGATTCAGGAAAATGATGTCGCATGGTTACTGAAACATAAAAAAGAAGTCGTCGAACCTCTCTACACCTCCGAGGATGTGATTCCAACCTTGAATCAAATGCTAACCATCCCCTACAACATGGACTTTGAAATATGTGATGGGGTCAAGGTGACATTCTTAGACGCGGGGCATATTCTTGGATCATCCATTACAGTCCTGGATATTATCGAAGATGGAGTCTCCTATAGACTTACCTTCACTGGAGACCTCGGACGTAAAGGCCTGCCAATTTTGCGAGATCCGCAGTTGGTAGACCAAACAGATATTTTGATTACTGAATCGACTTATGGTAACCGTCTACATAAATTTATTGAAGATGTAGATGTGTATCTAGAGAAACTTTTAAATAAAGCTATTAAGAGAGGTGGTAAGATTATAATTCCTGCCTTTGCTCTCGAACGCACTCAGGAAGTTGTCTACTATCTGCATCTTTTGATTAAGCAGGGACGTATTCCCCAAATCCCTATTTTTGTAGACTCCCCCCTGGCAACTAATGTGACAGATGTGTTTCGGGCCCACCCGGAATGTTTTGATAAGGAAATTTATGACGAGTTTTGTACCGATAACCAAAATCCCTTTGGTTTTGGGATGCTAAAATATACACGCTCTGTCGAAGAGTCCAAATCGCTAAATCGTAAACATGGTCCATTTGTGATTGTCTCAGCTTCGGGAATGTGTGAATTTGGCCGTGTGGTTCACCACTTAAAAAATAATATTACAGATCCGAACAACTTGGTTTTGATTGTTGGATTTCAGGCTGAAAACACCCTAGGTCGTAAATTGGTTGATGGCGAAACAGCTGTGCGTATCCACGGAGAAATATACCCTGTCAAGGCTGAGGTGGCGGTAGTCGATGCATTTAGTGGTCATGCTGATAGATCCGACCTGATGACATTTATCTCTAATATAAAAGGCCTTAAAAAGACTTTCATAGTGCATGGAGAAGAAACCCAGGCCAATACATTTGCTCGGATTCTTGGAGATACACACCCAGAAACAGAGGTGTTTGTTCCCTCTCGGGGGCAAAGCTTTGATCTGTCGGCTGAGGAATTTGCATAGGGTTATCTATTGTGACTTTTTGACTTATTAGGTGACTATAACTCTCTAAAAACATTTGACTTTTGAAGGTGGTTGTTTAAAATGAGTACACAAATCGATTGCGGGTGTCGTATAGTGGCTAATTATGTCGGCCTTCCAAGCCGAAGAGGTGGGTTCGATTCCCATCACCCGCTCCAGAAAAAAATGTTAGTTTTAGGGCTTACATTTTTTTAATTATTGCTAATACAGGTTGAGGCCATAGGATTGATGTTCTTCACATGTGTGATAAAATGGGTAAGAAATCATAAAAGTTTTTAATGAAAAAGCGTAATATCATGAACATTGGCCTTGCAATCATCTTAGTGATTAGTGCTTTGATAAGCTTTTCTGGCCAAGGAAAACTAGAAGAATATAAATATAAGGCTGAAATAACTAAAGCTATTTCAATAACTGAAACTAAGCAGCAGTTGGAGGTTAAGATATTAAGTGGCGAATTAGACAGTCAGGAGCTGACTTTAATAAACGATGAGTCCATTGCAACTCATCAGAGAGTATTTAATCAGGGAGAGAGAGTTATGGTGTTTCACAACCCTGATGAAGGGATGAGCTATGTATTAGATTATGAGAGGTTCCCCCAACTGCTAGTACTTTTCCTGGTATTTGTGCTAGTAGCTGTTTTGGTAACTGGAGTGCAAGGAATAGGAGCATTGGTGGGCCTTGGACTTTCTTTTATAGTAATTTTCAAGCTGATTCTACCCCTTATCCTCCAAGGATACTCGCCAGTTTGGGTTGCAATTTTTGGCTCTATTCTAATTATTCCTCTTACATTCTATCCGTCCCATGGTATAAATAAGAAGAGCAATATTGCAATCATATCAACTTTTATTACCTTGATAATTGCTGGGCTACTAGCTACTTTTTTTGCAGATTATGCACACTTGACTGGTCTAGCATCTGAAGAAAGTAATTTCCTTATGCTAGGGACAGCCAGTCAGATAGACTTCCAAGGGTTAATTCTAGCAGGTATTCTTATCTCAATCCTTGGGATATTGGATGATATAACAATATCCCAGGCCTCGGTAGTTCAACAATTAAAACTGGTTAAGAAAAACATTCAGTTTCCAGAACTATTTACCAGAGCTTTATCCATAGGGCGAGATCATATAGCTTCTCTGGTAAACACTCTTGTATTGGTTTATGCAGGTGCATCACTGCCAGTTCTACTACTTTTCTTGGACTACTCTAATAGTTTTGTGTCAATTATTAATTTGGAGTTTATTGCTGAGGAAGTTGTTCGTACTTTGATCGGGAGTATTGCATTGATTCTAGCTGTACCGATTACTACTGTTCTGGCAGCTTTTACTAGTATTAAAGGAGTTAAGGTGGAAGAACATGGTCATGATCATAGTCATGGTTAGGCTACTTAGGTATATAATTTGGGGGTAATACTACTATTCATTTATTCCTCCGATACAAATTGAGGCTCTTGCTACTAACATACAAAATATAGGCTAGCTGACTATTTGCTTTTTAATTTACTTAGCTTTAAAATTTAATTAAGCAGAAAAAAAATGTAATAAACTGGCTTATGATTTTATCTGATCAAGATATTCTTAAATATTTAGAATCTGGAGATATAGATATCCAGCCTTTTAATAAGAAGTACTTACAACCAGCCTCTATAGATTTGCATCTAGATAAACACTTTTTAGTTTTCGATACCCAAAAACACCATGTAATTGATCCCAAACTACCAGTTGATGACATGATGAGGGAAGTAATGATTGAAGAGGATGAAGCTTTTATTCTTCACCCCGGAGAGTTTGCACTTGGTTTGATTTATGAAAAGACTGGAGTGTCCAGCCTATTTGCTGGAAGGTTGGAGGGTAAGAGTAGTGTTGGAAGACTAGGAGTTTTAATTCATGTAACAGCAGGGTTCTTGGATCCAGGAAACTCACTACAAATGACCTTGGAGCTGCATAATGTATCAAACCTACCGATTAAACTGTACTACAAGATGCCAATTGCTCAGATTGCATTCGAACAGCTATCTTCAGAATGTTTAACTCCCTATTCCAAGAAGCCTGGAGGTAAATATGTAGGAGATACAAAACCTAGAGCTTCACAAATGTGGAGGAACTTTAGGCCCATAGAAGATAATTCAATTAACACTAATAAAAATGAAAACTGCCATAATATCATCCTCCCAAAGTCCAGAGTCTAAGTCATACATCTTATGCAGAGAGATTGAAAAGAGACTCCTAGAAAAAGGCGTAGACGTTGTATTTGTTGATACAAAAGAATATACCTTAGGAACATATAACAAACAAACTGAAGATAACAAGAAAGTTGCTGAACTAATTAAAGGCTGTGACAACTATGTATTTGGTATGGCTGTATATCAATACTCTTTCAATGCAAATCTGAAAATTATCTTCGATACTTGTATGAGTGAGTGTGATAATAAGCTATTTGGAATGCTTGTTTCAGCTGGAGGCCAAAAAGGCTATCTATCATATATGCAACCAATACAGATTTGTATGAACGAATGGCGTATGATTGCTTTACCTCGAGTGGTATATTGTAACTCAGGTGACTTTGAATTCAGTGGGGAAACTAAAGTCCCAGGTGAGGATTTAAGAGCCCGATTAGATGAATTTGCAGATAATTTTCATACAATCGGAGAAAAATTGATGTAATGACTGTGATTTATCATAACCCTAGAGTTTTAGCTTTTCAAAAGGTCTTTATTGAGGTACAATCAGACTAATTCTATATAAATTTAGCTGATGTACAAAAAATTTTTAACTATCTCCCTGCTTTTATTTGTCAGTGTATACCTGTACTCCCAAAATGACTATGCACAATTCCTAATGGGAAATACACAGGTGATTGCTTTGAACTTGATACCGGTCCAAAGCTTAGAGATTAGAGATGGACAATACTTTGCAACTATTTCTAATGGATACGAAGAAAAGCAAGTAGCAGTTAAACTTACCTCCCCTATCAATAGTGGTAGTGTCAGTGTGGATTATAAATTAGGAAAAAATGAATTCTTTGTTACAAAATAATAAAGTGGCACTTTTAGCTTCAGGAGGAGTTGATAGTTCAGTGGCCTTAGCTTTACTAAAAGAAGAGGGCTTTGAAGTTGAAGCCTTCTATCTCAAGATATGGTTGGAAGACGAGCTGGCTTTCTTGGGTGAGTGTCCCTGGCAAGAAGATTTAGATTACCTGGAAAAGGTTTGTAAGCAACTAGATGTTAAACTGCATATTATTCCTATGCAAAAAGAGTACTTTGAAAAGGTAGTTAACTATACTATTAATGAAGTTAAATCTGGAAGAACACCTAATCCAGATGTGATGTGTAATAACCATATCAAATTTGGGATGTTTCTGGAAAAAGTACCTGAAGGTTTTGGACATATTGCTTCTGGGCACTACGCTCAAACAACTGCAATAGAAGGAACTTGTTATTTGAAGCAATCCCCTGACCTGATTAAAGACCAAACTTATTTCTTAGCCAATCTAGACAGGCAAGTTTTAGCTAGGATACTTTTTCCTATTGGTAAATATACAAAAGAAGAAGTTAGAGGCTTAGCTGAGAAGTATAACTTAGCTAACAAGAACCGGAAAGACTCCCAGGGTATTTGCTTTTTAGGTAAGCTAAAGTTCAATGAATTTTTGGAGCACTACCTAGGTAGCAAGCAAGGTGATATTATAGACTTTGACAGTAAGGAGGTACTAGGTGAACATAACGGCTTCTATTACCATACCATAGGCCAAAGAAAAGGCTTAGGTCTATCAGGCGGTCCATACTATGTGGTGGATAAAGATGTTGAGAATAATATAATCTATGTTTCAAAGACCTACTACGCAGAAGATAAGACTAGAAATACATTTAGAATTGAAAACTTAAACTTATTTGGAAAGAGTTTAGAGACTTATAGTGACTTAACAGTTAAAATCAGACATGGAGAAAAGAAATACAGTTGCAAGATACAAGATGATCGTGTTTTGTTAGATGAATCGGACCAAGGAATTGCTAAAGGCCAATTTGCTGTCTTCTATAGCCAGGATATTTGTTTGGGGGCAGCCCGAATTGCGTAAGGCTATCAAACAAACAACTTGAGGGGTGTTTTATTTTGTTTTGTTTGCTTTTAGCTTTTTAAATTGTTGGATATTTAATATAATGTAGAAAATTAACATATACACATGTCTGAACAAAACAATACTTCCCTAATCATTGCTGTCCTGGTTGGTTGCTTTGCCATTGCACTCTCTATTATTTTTTATGCTATTAACATTCAAGGAGTGCCAGCTTCGGAGCAGGTGCAAGAAGTTAACAAAGTTAAGGTAGAAAAAGAGTATAACGAGAAGGAAGCTATGGATGATGATCCTGTTTTAGGAAGTATGGATGCTCCAGTGACTTTGATTGAGTTTTCGGACTATCGATGTGGATATTGTAGAAGACACTTTGAACAAACTCTGCCTTTAATTAAAGAAGAATATATAGATACTGGAAAAGTTAAGATGGTGTTTAGGGATGCGGCTAATTTAGGTCCGCAATCGGTATACCTAGCTAATGCAGCAAGTTGTGCACAAAAGTTGCAAGATGATGAGGCATACTATGCAGTTCACGCTGCTATTTATTCAGGCATAACTAACGAAGATGGTCTGGTTACTGTGGCCAAGAATTTAGGGATGGATAGTGAGACATATAGAGCCTGTCTAAGCAACTTGGAACAACAGACTGAAGTTTTATTAGATACTAAAGCAGCTAAAGACTATGGAGTACAAGGAACACCAGGCTTTTTAGTAAATGGTGAGCTTATCTCAGGCGCCCAAAGCTTTGATGTGTTTAAGCAATTTATCGAAGCTGAATTAAATAAATAATATGTTCAATAGTCTAAGACAATCTCTATACTTTGCTGGAATATTTTTAGTAGCTTTCCTACTATCGATTATTTTACTACTAAAACTCCCAGGAAACTTGAATCAGTCTTGTGTGATTGGTGCCTACTTCAACATGGCCAACATTTTGTATAATTTACTGATTTCGTTCTTGATTGCCTATAGCTTTTCGAATATATTGGAGTTTGGCTCGAACAAGAAAATAAACTCCTCTATGGTGGGGGTTTTCACTTGGCTAACGACTACTTTCTGTGTCCCCTGTATAATACCGATAGCTAGCTTATTGGGCTTTTCTGTTTCTCTGAACTTCTTTGCTTACTCAAACATTTGGTTCAAGATCTTCACAATCTGTGTTCTGACCTATGGAGCTTTTGAAAGTTCAAAATTAGAATTAAGCAAGTGTAAAGACCAAGACTGTAGTTTTTAGGTTTGACTCTTAACTCAGAAAGTGTACAATAGGCTTACATAACGCGGAGTAGAGCAGTGGCAGCTCGTCAGGCTCATAACCTGAAGGTCGGTGGTTCGAATCCACCCTCCGCAACCAAAAAAGTATTAAAAGGCCCTGAAATGTTTCAAGGGTTTTTCTAGATGCTTGTACTTCAGTAAGAAAGCAGGTTTGTTAACTATTGTTCTTGAAAAATGTTAAGTAGTTTTATGATAAACCTATCTATAACATTAGTTTGCTTAATTTGGTAGTAATTTATTTTATTATTAGGATCTGTCTGGTCATAGTAAGACGATACGACTTTATACTCCATCTGATTAACTCTAGGTTTACCTACTATGTGATCAAGTTTTATACCTTCTAATATTGTATTTCTTAAATCTGCTCCTTGTAGGTTAGCTCCACTTAAATTTGCCTTCCATAAATTGGCTCCTGGTAACTGAGCCTCCATTAATACTGAAAGATCTATGTTCTACTCCCTGTCAGCAAAACAAGTTTTACTCTATTTTTTAAGGATAGTTTGGACCCCATTTTCGTCAGGTTCAGATAGTTTAAATTGAGCCTGTTGTTGAGGCCTTAACATTAACATGAACTCAGTATTTACTTTAACCCCCTCTAATTTAGTAGAGTTATATAACATACAACCTGTTAGCTGGGCGTCTTGGAGTTGAGCATTTTGTAAATCTGCTTGTTGAAATCTTGAATTACTTAAATTGGCCTCTTCTAAATGTGCCCCACTTAAATTGGCCCCTCGTAGGCAAGCACCTGTCAATTGTACTCCCTGTAGTTTAGCTCCTGATAGATTAGCTCTTCTGAGCTTGATATGGCTTGGAAACACAGCACCGTTTAAGTTAGCTTTAGCTAGGTTAATCCTTGCTAGGAATGATGTTGTGAAATGAATACCTGCTAGATTCTCTTCTTCTAAATTAACTCCAGGTCCAATTAGATAATGTTTGCCTTCCTGGTTAGTTACGTACTGATAATGCTCTGAAAGAATCTTTGGCTCTCCTTGTAAATTGCTTGTGCAAGCATTCAATAAGTAAACACCCTCCATATTGGTTTCACTTAAATCAACACCCCTTAAATTGGCTCCTTCTAAACTAACTCCAGGTCCAATGATAAGTCCTTGATTATCTTCGTTAATTAGGTATTGGTAACCTTCGGGTAAGGAATGTGGGTTTAAATGAAGATAGAGTGTGTGAGTAATTTGCAGAATGACGTTACTT
>CAYYFV010000002.1:0-19889 GCA_964471455.1 uncultured Candidatus Peribacteria bacterium
TCTGTTGATGAGAGTGGTAATCAGTCGGAAGGTGTCATTACAAGGCTCTTGATTCCAGAAACTGGGCCAGGATCTCTGTTTGCGACCTTGTTCGGCTCGAGCTTACTTGGATGGTGGATCCATCGAAGGAGAAAATAATATCTGATAGCTGATCGGTCCTGAGGTGTTGAATGTCTGTAAGAGAGACTCTTTGAAGCACTTCTGGATGGGGGTGCCTATATCTATTTTGGTATCCAGACTGGGTGACTAGATATGTTGGCTGGAATCTTTGCAGGGTATGTAAACAATTTGAATACTTGCTACCGTGGTGAGCTGTCTGCATGATGTTATAAGACTCCCGTGCTGTCTCTAACTGTGACTCTGTATGACATCCTATATCCCCCGTTAATAAAATATTGAAACCGTTAAAATCGATATCTAAGACGATTGAATTTTCATTTTTAACTGGACTACGAAAGACAGCTGGGGAGGGCCAGAGCAGCCGAAAATCAGCCCCACAATAGCTAAACTCACTTGGGATATTTGCTAGTTGTGGGAGGGATCTTAAATTACTTGGTATCTGAGAAAAATGATGGACTAAAACCTCTGGGATGCTATATCTCTTTAATAAGTTATAAATTCCCGCGTAGTGGTCACTATCAAAATGAGAGATAATGAGATGATCAATGACCTTATCTGTTTTTGGCAAAAACTTACCAATTGAGTGAGTGGCCTTGTAATAATTGCCTGTATCTATAAGCACTTGGCATGTTTTGTTTTGTATTAAAATAGCAGAGCCCTGCCCCACATCTAAAAAAACTACTGCCCTTTCTGGAGGCTTGGAGCAGTAATATACTGCAATTAGTGAGACTGTAAGTATTAAATATTTTTTCATATTAGGCCTTAGACCTAATATATAAACATCTAACTATAAACTTCTTTTAAAATATTGTCACTTTTCTTAGGCCGATGAAAAAGTCCCCGACTGGCCCTAATCCCCAAGCTATGAATAAATGACATTTTTTGGATTTGATGTTTTTTATTGACTGAATAGCTGCCTTTGGGAATGACTTGCAAGCAGAGAGTCTGGTTTTCTGGGACGACTACGGCCCTAGAAATTTTTTGCGTAATACCCTGGAGTACCATCAATCCGACCAAATCTGGATGTTCTAAATTTTCAAACATATGAGAGATTTTTGCAGAAAGACCGGTAATTGGTTGGACGGGGAAGAAGGTGCCAAAGAAAGGTACTCCAGCAAATTTATCATGAGTGTCTAAGGATCTTTTGAATTCGACCCTGTTATTGGACAGACAAAAGACTGAAGCATGGTGATTGCCATGGCCATCAATCCTCTTTGAATAATAGACCCTGGCTGGGACTTCTATTTGAGACGGCACGAAGGCCAGAGATTTATTTTGATTATTGAAAAACGAAATGTAGTCAAACCCCTTGAAATATGCTTTGTCTATACTGTTTGAATAATAGTTATAGCCAGGCCTATCAATATACATTGCCGTCAGCTCTAGAGTGCCCTGGAGATTATACTTTTTGAGACGAGATGTGATTTGTTCGGGAATTGTAGTGAGAATTTCTAAATGTGAACCTTTAGAGTCTAAATGCAGGTGCTGGAAGAAAAATTTGTCTGCGGCGTCTGCACTCAAAGTTGACAAGTCTAAAACAAAGTAGTTTTTTACCATTGGAGGATTTTACAAATTGTAAATATATTGAGATTTTAATGTGTTGAGCTCCTGCTGCAAGCAGTATCTGTTTTAACTTCGTCAAAAATCTTGTAAAATAATATATTTTTACCATATTTTATAATTTGCAAAGTACAGGTAGAGTTAATGTACAAAGCTAGGCTTGGGATCTTGACATGCAAAAAATTAAAACCTTGCTAAATTCAGGAAATTTGTGATAGATTGAAGGTTGTAAATTTATAAGAAATTATGCCTCCAGAAAGTATACGAGTGAAGGGAGCTAAGCTTCACAACTTAAAGAACATTGATGTTGAAATTCCAAAAAACAAGCTGACTGTGATTACGGGCCTGTCCGGTTCTGGTAAATCCTCCTTAGCGTTTGATACAATCTATGCAGAAGGCCAGAGAAGATATGTTGAAAGTTTGTCGACTTATGCCCGTCAATTTTTGCAACTTACAGAGAAGCCCGATGTCGAGTCCATTGATGGACTGTCACCTGCAATTTCAATTGACCAAAAAACAGCGCCAAAGAATCCCCGTTCGACTGTCGGGACAATTACGGAAGTCTATGACTACCTGCGACTGCTATTTGCTCGGGTTGGCACTCCCTACGATCCGGAGACAGGGGCGCCACTTACAAAACAAACAACTAGCCAAATGGTTAGCAAACTGATGACACTCGAGGCTGGTCAGAAGATCATGCTACTTGCTCCAGTCATTGATGGCAGAAAGGGACAGCATAAGTCAGTGTTTGAAGACATTAAAAAGGATGGTTTTGTCAGAGTGAGGATAGACGGTGAGATCTTTACTATTGTAAACCTGCCGGAACTTGATGAAAAAAAGTCACACACCATTGAAATTGTTGTCGATCGGCTTGTGACAAAAGACTACAGCCAGCAGGACACTGAGGCGGACAAATCACGACTCGGAGACAGCGTCGAGACAACTGTGAAATTTGGTAATGGCAAGATGAGGATCTTGTTTGTAGAATCCGGCGAAACTTTGGAATTCTCAGAAAAATATGCATCGGACACAGGTATGACGAGTCTGGGTGAATTAGAACCGAGAATGTTCTCTTTCAACTCTCCGCATGGAGCTTGTCAGGCCTGCCATGGATTGGGATATAGACAAACTCTGAAGCTAGACTTAATCGTTCCAAATAAGAAGCTGTCTGTGAGCGAGGGTGCTATTATGCCTTGGTCTTCCTCAGCGGCATCGAGTGGCTGGTATGCCAAACTATTAGAAGCTGTATTCAAATCTCATGGTTTTGATATCGATGCTCCAGTTTCGAAACTACCTGCTGAGGCATTGGAAATTGTATTTTATGGAACAGATGACCAAACATATGATGTCCTGGCTCCTAACTCTTCGAGCATGCGGGGACAGCATATTTCCACGAAATTTGAGGGGGTGATTCCAAATCTGGAGAGAAGGTACAATGAATCTGACTCAGATTTTACCAAGAGAAAAATTGAGGCCTATATGAAAAATGAGCGGTGTACTGCCTGTAATGGCTCGCGACTTCGAAGGGAGATTCTGCATGTTCTCATCAATAAGAAGTCGATTATCGACGTGACCGAGATGACAATTGAGCAGGCTTATGACTTTATTGGCAATTTGGAGCTGGATGAGACTCAAGCCCAAATTGCAAGCATGATTGTGTCTGAAATTCGGGCAAGGTTGAACTTTTTGCTGGATGTGGGGTTGAGCTACTTATCGTTGGATCGACGTGCCAACACCTTGTCTGGTGGCGAAGCTCAGCGTATTCGCTTAGCAACTCAGATCGGATCTAAGCTCTCGGGCGTACTATATGTTTTGGATGAACCTTCTATTGGTCTGCATCAAAACGACAACGATAGATTGATACAGACTTTAAAAGAGCTGAGAGACTTGGGTAACACTGTAATTGTGGTGGAACATGATAATGATACGATACTAGCAGCTGACCATATTATCGATATAGGTCCAGGAGCTGGGGTGCATGGCGGGGAGGTGATTTTTAGCGGGACGCCAGAGCAGATTATGGCAGACAGCACCAGTGAAACTGGGGCTTTTCTATCCGGAAGAAAATCTATAGAAATCCCAAAAAAACGCCGTCCTGGAAATGGTAAGGCTATTAGAATTGTCAATGCACAGGAGCATAACCTACAAAACATAGATGTGGAGTTTCCCCTAGGTAAATTTATTGCCGTAACTGGAGTTTCGGGATCTGGTAAATCGACCTTGGTCAATGGTATCTTGCTAAAGGCTGTAAGTGCTGAAGTGTTCGCGAGATCAAAAGCTGAGCCTGGTAAACATGAGCGTATCGAGGGACTTGAACATGTTGATAAGGTCATCAATATTGATCAATCTCCAATTGGTCGTACTCCAAGATCGAACCCAGCAACTTATACTGGGGTATTTACCGATATTCGATCCATAATGTCACAGACTCAAGAGGCGCGGATGCGAGGATACAAACCCGGAAGATTTAGCTTCAATGTCAAAGGTGGCCGCTGTGAGGCCTGCTCTGGGGACGGAGTTAAAAAAATCGAAATGCACTTTCTGCCCGATGTCTATGTAACTTGTGACGAATGTAAAGGTAAGCGCTACAATCAAGAAACTCTCGAAATCACCTACCGTGGTAAAAATATTTCAGAAATTTTGGATATGACAGTCGAAGAAGCTCTAAGCTTTTTCAATGCCATCCCTCAAATTAAAAATAAATTACAGACCTTATGTTCGGTTGGACTGGACTATATTGGCCTAGGACAACAGGCAAATACCCTTTCTGGTGGTGAGGCCCAAAGAATTAAGCTGGCTACCGAACTCTCCAAGAGATCAACTGGTAAGACTATCTATATCCTAGATGAACCAACGACAGGCTTGCACTTTGGAGATGTGAAAAAACTACTTATGGTTCTTCAAAAGCTTGTGGATAAGGGTAATACTGTATTGACTATTGAACATAATCTAGATGTTGTGAAGTGTGTGGACCATGTGATTGATATTGGACCGCTAGGTGGCCACTATGGAGGACAAATTGTGTGCGAAGGAACTCCAGAAGAAGTAGCTAAACATCCCGACTCTGTGACCGGTAAATGGCTGAAGAAATACTATCAAAAAACTCAGACCTAAGCGGCCTGAGTTGACTTTTCAACTTGAGATTTGATCCTATAAGTCTTCTGGCACATCTGGTGATGGCATTTGACCCGGCTCCGTTGTGTTGCCAAAAGGATTTGGTGGAAACTCCAGCTCCGAATCTCCTTGAGCTTGCTCTTGTGAAATCTGTGAAAGATCTAAATTCTCACCAAAAGCTGGGATCTCCGAAAAGCTTTGATTGGCTGCCTCTGCAGTAGTCTCCTGAGATTCCTGCTGCTCAATCTGCTCTTGCTCCTCGGTAAAGAATTTTTGCGATAGACCTTTGATACGCTCTTCAGTTTCTTGATTTTGTTCAGATTCTTGGGCAAGTGGATCTAAAGTCATCTCTGGAGCTTCCTCTTCTAGAAATTCCTCCTGCATATCTTCCTCTGTATCCATTGTTAAGCTGTCATCCCCTCCGAACTCCGAAGCATTTGGTGCCAACTCAGAATCTATATCGGTGGTATCATATTCAACTTGCTCTTGGCCTTCCTCCATGTCATCGAAATCCGACTCTGAGGCCTGCCGCTCTATAGTGACCGGTTCTTGTATTGCTGACTCTTGTGTTTCTTCTTCTGCTGGTAGTTCTGGAGTTGATGGTTCAAAGTCTTCTTCTGCTGGCATATCTGCATCGTCTGATTGTTGGAGTTGGGGCTCTGCTTGTTGTTGGGCTGCCGGCGTGTTACTGTCAAAGTCTGCATCGAGTTCTGAAACAGCTGGCTGAGAGCCTTGATCTGCTACTATTTGCTCTGGATCGGACTGCTGCTCAACAGCTGGTGCTTGTTCAATTACAGGCTCTAGATCTGCTGTAGTTGGCTCGCTTGGCTCGGTTGGTTCGCTTGGCTCGCTTGGTTCGCTTGGCTGCGTGGGCTCAACAGTTTGGGCTTCTGTAGAATCTATAGAAGCGGCTGCTGGCATTTCGGCTGCTGGCATTTCTGGAGCCGGTGGCATGTCTGAAAACTCTTGCTCTAGATCTTCATCAGATTGGAGCTCTTGGACTTCAGCTGTAGGTGCTACTTGTGTATCCAGCGCCTCTGGAGCTGGGGCTGCAACCGGTTTTAATTCAAAATCATCTTGGGCTCCCTGCTCGCTTGGCTCTAGATCTGCTGCAGCTGACTGCGTTGGCTCGGTATTTTTACCATCTAGATCATCAAGGTATTTACGAATGAATTTTAGGACTGTGGACTCATGGGATTCGACAGTGGCGTCTGAAATATTGAAGCCAGCTGCTCTTTGATGTCCACCACCACCGAAGTGTTCGGCAATTGTGACAGCGTTGATTTCATCGTTGTTGACACGAATACTACCGTGCAATACATTACCTGGTCTTTCTTCTAATAAAATAACTATACGAGCGTCCTCTGCGTTTGAAAGCAGCTCATCCATTATCTCACCTTTGTCTTGATTGGTTGTCTCTGTTTCTTTGAGATCTATATTGGTGAGATTGGTCCACATCAATTGGTACTCATTGTCGATTTGAATTTTTGAAAGAATTTTCCCCCACAGTTTCAAACTATTTAACTGCTTGGTTTTATAAATATGTTGAATGATTTCTTGTTGACGGCCTCCCAAATCAATGAGTTCAGCAGCGACATCAAAAGCCTCCGGTGTAGTGTTGGTATTTTGGAAACTACCCGTGTCTGTGATTATCCCAGCTAATAGCAAAGTTGCGACATCTGGATTTATATCGGTAGATAACTCTAAAAACAAATCATATAAAATATGGGTTGTAGAACAGTAAGATGGATCTACTATGTTTAGAGAAGCGTAATTTTTGTTAGATATATGGTGATCTATATTGATAGATGGTACCTCTGAGAATATTTGAAAATGTTGTCTATAAAACTCGCCTAATTGGGTTAAGTCGGCGCAATCGACTGTGATAATTAGATCGTAGTGCTTTTTTGGCTCTGGAAAAGATACTTGCTCTGGAGAAAATCTGCCCTGTGACGGTGTCACAATTATATTTACGTGATCATCTACGATTTCATGTCTGATATCTTCGAGTATTTGATCTTTCAGATGTAAAGTGATCATAAAATCTGCGTACATTTCAGCCGACGAATGAATGTGACTGATATTGGGTAGAAACTTATAAATATCTGGGATGTCGCTGGTTAGTACGACTGTCGCAGATTTTTCCATGCCCTTAAGAACATCATAGAGGGCCAAGGCCGAGCCTAAACTATCTCCATCTACAGGACTAGATGGTAGAATTAGAATGTTTTTGGCGTGCTCGATTGCCGCTATGGCTTTATTAAAATCTAACATATTGCGCTTTAAATTGTTTAAATCTTTATATTATATCAAAGATTTGTTGAAAAATAAAGACCAATGTCTCAAATTTATGTACGTTTGAGGTCGATCATCTGGAGCTGAATTTTTGTGACTCCCTTGTATGTGTTAGTACCTACATGAAAGACAATATCGAAACGCTCAAACTCTTGAATATTTTTAACTTTTTCTGCCATTTTGAAGCCAATAAAGTTGAATTCAGTTTGGTCAACAAGAATATTACCAAGCAAATGATTACGATCTTGGCCCACTCGCTTGAGATCCTTGAGATAAGCGCCTTTTAGCATGAAGAGTGGCCGCGTATTTTTGTGTCCAAATGGGCTTAGGGTATCAATTTGATTGATGAGTGATTGATTGATACTTGTTAGACCGATCTCGGTATCGACTTCGAGAACAGGCTCTGTATCTTGCTCCTTGAGGGTTTGCCTAGCATATGTTTGCATGCAGTGGATGAAATTTGGTAGGTTCTCTTTGGCCAATGTGAAACCGGCTGCCTGTGTGTGACCACCAAAGTTTTCTAGATACTTTTCGCAGTTTTTGAGGGCTTCGACCAAGTTGAAATATTCAGGTCCACGGGCCGAGCCTATGTAGAAATCATTGCGTTCTTCCATGATAATTACGGGCATAGAGTGATTGGATGATAACCTGCCTGCGATAATTCCGACCAAACCTGATTTCCAATTCGGGTGATAAGCAATCAGGATTTTTTCTTTTTTGAGCTGTTTTTTAGCAATTATTTCGGCTTCGTGGAGAATGTCTTCTGTGAGTCTTTGCCTTTCTTTGTTGATTTTTTCTAGTTTTTGAGCGAACTTTTTGGACTTGTCCCCTTCGCTGAGAAATAATTTGAGGGCGTAGTACGGGCTGTCTAGACGTCCGGCAGCATTGATACGTGGCGCTATTCGAAAGCCTACATGGTTGGACTCTATTTCTTGCTCCGGATCGATATTACATATTTCTAGTAAATGTTTGAGCCCATCCCACTCGGTGTTTTGCATTTTTTTAAGACCCTGTTTGACTATGACTCTATTCTCACCCCTGAGAGGCCCCAAATCTGCAATAGTACCAAGCGTAGCTAGGTCTATGTATTTGGAAAGTTTTGATTCGAGTACAGAGATACTAAATTCATCTTTGAAGAGCCCTTGAATGAGCTTGAAGGCCACTCCAGCACCTGTGAGGTCTGGGAATGGATAAGAGGACTTGTCTAACTTGGGATGTAATATAAAGTTGGCATTTGGAATCTGTTCAGGAATGGTGTGATGGTCTGTAATAATGACGTCAATTCCCTTTTTTCGAGCCAAATCTATCTGATCAGCACAGCTAATACCCGTGTCTACAGTAATCAGTAGTTGAGTGTCTACTTCGGCAATTTCGTTTATGACCTTCTCGTTAAGTCCATAGCCATCTTCTGTTCGAGAAGGGAGCCGATACGAAACCCTTGCTCCCAGCTCCAATAAGCCAAGTACCAAAATTGCCGTTCCAGTGACACCATCAACATCATAATCACCAAAAATAATGATTCTTTCTTGGGTTTTGATAGCTTTTTGGACTCTTTTAACTGCATCTGCCATTCCGTCTAATAAAAACGGGTCATGCAACTTGTTAAAATCTGGATTAAGATAGTCTTGCTGTAGCTGATCGCTGGTAACACCTCTATTTCTTAATAATCTTTCAAGTATACTTAAAGAACTGTCATTGTTTAAAATCTGCCATTTGTAGCCTAGGAGTGATGTATCCGACATAACTAATGTAAAAGGAAATAATTTTTCTGCAGTCATGCTACATCTTTTTGGGATTGATAGCAATAGATTGTTTATAAGCTTAGTGGATTATCAAAACGGACCGAAGCCTGTCCCGTAGTAGTTTTTTGAAGGTGCTGGATTCGGAAATTAAACTTACAATTTTGTCGAGTATCTGAGACTCTTTGGGATCTAGGTCCGTAGAATGCTGATCTAAACACATTAAAGTGCTCTTAAAACTTGTAGAGTCCGGTTCTAGACCACTAAGAGCTTCAAATTGTAGCAATGTGTTGTATGGAAATATTGTCAGCATAGCCCCTACCACTTGCATATATTTAGGAGAAACAACATCTGTCAGAGCCTGATATGCAATCTCAACGTCTCCTCCTGCTCCTATTTCTACTATGTTTTTGAAGAAATATTCAAGAGGATGCTCTTGATAACTCAGATCTAATATATTTCTATGCTCATCATCTGCCTGACTAAAAACGTATGAAACCTCGATAATATTTTCCAGTACGGACTCTTGAAATCTAAAGAACAACTCTTCAAGAGCTGATCGAAGCCATGTGTATGAAATTGCCGTTGTCATTTTGCCAACGAGCTGCTGCATGACCCCCGGAGCATTGACTAAATATTTCAAGGTTGATGAGGCAATGGGTGTGATTGATGTAATCGGACTTTCAGCTAGGTTGAATCCTTCTGTGAGCTTGAATTCTGAATAAGCGTTGAATAAGATGTCTTGCTGCAATATATACTGATGTAAACTCTTTGATGAGACTTCACTATTGGAGAACAAAACTCTATTTGCTTCAAATAGCTGTCCAAAGACTTTTGATAACTGATACCAACCAAAAAAATTTGACGATAACTCTACCAACTCCTCTAATGAATCTGGGTAATCCAGATGATCTAAATCAGATCGAAACCGTTGTAAGAGATTCTCATCATGCTCACTTAGATTAGCCGCTGTGTGTGAAAGAGCCGCATCTACATTGCTATAAGAGTCATCAAAATAGAGGATCAACGAATCTAAATGCATTTCTAGATCAGCCTCTATATGCTCTGTATAACCTCTAGAGATAGTCAGAGTCGATTCTGTGCTGGAGATAAATGTATCTATGTCTACCTCCAGATTCTGTGTTCCTGGCAAGAGATCTTGACTCTTTGGATCAGCTAAAATTGATAAATAACATGCTTTTTGAATTAAGCCCTGATGCTTCCGGACTGTTGTCTGGAGGTCATGTTTCTGAAGAATTCTATGGATTTGGATTCTTGATATGGCTAGTATGTTTCGGAGGGCTTCGAAATCTGAATATTCATAATCATTGTTTCTTAATAAATTCAGTGTTTTTTCTGCCATTTCAATCCTATCTGTTAGACTCATGTGTTAGGTGTGTTAAAAAATCTTGCGGGTGGGATATTGTTGTTGATTGCTCTTGATATCTGCGAAACCAGGTGTATTGCCTTTTGGCATAGTTGCGTGTGAGCTTTTTGAAGAGCTCGATTTGCTCCTGTTTTTGCGTGGGGTTTTGGAGGTAGGTTTGGACTTGCTTGTAGCCAAGCGAACTCAGCGCCGTGCTAGCGCCCGGAAACATCTGATGTAGGGTTTGAGTTTCCTGCTCCAATCCCTGTGTGATCTGCTGATCGATTCTGTGGTTGATTCTTGTGTAAAGTGTTTCTCGATCTGGCCAGAGAAGCAATATATCATATTCAAAATCTGGCTTTGATTTGCGGGCAGTTTGATTTTTTGAACTTTGGTTAGTTAACAAAAACTCTATCTCTCGAATAACTGAGTATATATTGTGCGGGTGAAAATCCCGCGCTCTTTCTGGGTCTAACTCTTGAAGTTTTTGAAACATTTTTTGCTTAGCACTATGTTCATCTGTTTGTTTGATAAGGTTTTGGTACTCTGTTTCGAGCTGCTGTTTAACTTGTACATCTTCAGATTTTTGGGTACTCATTTGATAATTGTTGATAAGCGAATCCACATAAAGACCTGTGCCACCGCAGACAATCACTTTTTGCTTGCCAATATGATCTTGAATAATCTGCTCAGCATCTTGCTTGAAATCAAACACTGTATATCGATCTGTTGGCAAAACAATATCTAATAAATAATGTTGGATACCTTGAATTGGATATGGTTGGAGTTGCTTTTGGGATTCTAGGTCTGTGACTGTTTGGGCTTGATGGGTTGTGTCTTTGGGAGTTGGCTCCGAGGCTGGTTGAGTCCGCTTCAAGCCAGGTCTAGATTGCTCCGAGGCTGGTTGAGGTTGCTTCAAGCCAGGTCTTGGTTGTTCTTTAGCAGTGCCTATGTCCATATACTTATAAATTTGCCTGGAATCGGCGGAAATAATTATACTTGGACACAGCTTGGCGATTTGCAACGAGAGACCAGTTTTGCCACTGGCGGTTGGCCCCACAATAAAAAGGACCCGATTTGGATCTTGAAGTTTTTGCAGACTTATGATGTTGTGTGCTTGATCTAATGGCATAACTGACCTGAAATAATTATCTATCATTTATTTTTTTTACAGTAACTTAGATATAGCTAATTATCAATAGGGCTCTGGAAGAGAATTTATTTGACATTTGTACAAATGTGCTTTAAAAGAGATGCAAAATATAATTTGTCAAATATGATCAATGGTAGAGAAACTGTTTTAAATAAAAAAACATCAGGTCGTGAAACTGGCTTTGTAAAACCTGCAACTGAATTAGCTCAAAAAACTAACGAAGTTGCTGCAGGGATTAAGCAAATCTTTGCAGAATAAATTATATCTTTGGCATACTTTGCTAGATATGGCTTTGTGCAAAACAAAATACATCCTTGTGTAAATAATTACAAAAAAGGGTGTTTTTTTGTGTTTTTTGGCTTTTTTATGCACTTTATGCACATTTTTTACAGTTTTTGTGCAAAACTTGTGCAAAAACATAATTGCTACTTTGAGATATCTATATCTGACTGTAAAAAACATTATATTATATGTGTTAATAGAGGTAATAACTGCTGGAGTTTTGACAAAATTCTTTTTTCAGCTTATATTTCATAAAAATATAATTCAAGCTTATGCGTTTTTTCAAGTTTCTTCCCATTGCAGCACTTTTTACAAGTTGTATCCAACAACAAATGCCTTATAACGAAGGTTGTCATGGCTGTGAGAACCCTACTACTAGTAGAATACACAAATGATATGAGTATTACAGAGGCAGGAAATGATATGCGTTTCCGGCTTAGTGACCTTGGAATTGTCGATTCTGGAAATATGTCGAATGACTATGGAAGTGAAGGTGATGCCGAAAATAATGGTGGCTCTGATATTTTTTTGGATGATCTAGATGCCGATCGCACTACAGACAAAGGGCCGAGTGATAGTGATGGTGATGGTGTTTTGGATGCTGAAGATAACTGTGTTTCTATTGTGAATCCTAACCAGACAGATGCCAATGGAAATGGTATCGGGGATGCTTGCGAAGTCTCTCCAGAAGATATCAATGACGACTGTGAATGGGTTGGTGGAGTTTGTATGGCAAGCTGCAACGATGATAACTTTAGATTACATCGAGGACTTAGTTATATATACCCACTTGCAAACTCTGAGTATATGAAAGGCGGATCCATGAATATTGGATGCTTCGATGTTTGTACGGATCCAGATTCTGATGTAAGTCAAAGGGAGGTTATGTTTTTGACACGCTATGAACTAATTGATCAATTCAAACCAGATGTGCGGTGGTTTCGTAATAACCAAGAGTTTAGCCCGATCGAAAATGGATCAAGTGAAACTATAAATCACCAACCAGGGCAATGTATTCGATATTCTGCAGTGGCTAAGAAGTCAGATGAGTTATATGAACCTTCGCGGGAAGATGAGGCTATTCAAGGATCTGAATCGTTTAGTATAAGTGTCTACTATATGGATCGCAGAGCAGCTGGTATGTCTATAGTCACCCTCAGCGGCGACACTACGAATGTGTATTACCAAACCCATATTGATAACTCTTATCGGGCTTCAGCTGAATCAAATACGTATTCGAGCCTTAACTTGTTTACGAGATATAACTCGACTAGTGATGGACCAATCTCGATATCTGGTAGTTGTGAATCTGCTACTCGTATTCAAAAGTACCCAGCATTTGATGGATTACAAACGGTATTTGTGGGAGCTAATGAGTATTTTATATTGATTCACCCAGCCTTGGGCTTGGATAAATCATTCAGCTTGCGTTTTGCCATGAGTGGCGAGGAACCTAGATTGTCTTATGGTCCAGGTGTCTGCCAGCTGCAAGTTAATATTCTTGGAGCTGCTGCGAGTCACTTAGCTACTGGCGAGCTACTAAATATTTCACGTGAAGAGCTGGAGGGACTCATCGTACCTGGTAGCTTTTTGTGGACCGATACCGAGCAAGCTATTCCAGAATTGAATGTGGAAGTCGGAGTGGAGGAATAAGACCTCCATTTGGGCGACTGTGTTGAAGAGGAAGGTTGAGATTTGGGCGGCCTGACTGAAGTAGAAGGTTGCGATTTGGGCGGCCTGGTTGAAGAAGATGTGTGGTTGTTATGTTTAATTAAAAAAAGCCCCGATATGGGGCTTTTTTGTATGCTTGGGCTGGTATTGAGATGGGGTATGTGTGAGATGGTGAGCATTGGGAGCTGGATAAGTGTTTTTGAAATATTTACGAATTGTTGTTGGCATATTTATTCTTACATCCTGGATCATTGTGATGATTTATATGCTTAGAAAATTGGGTACAAAAAAACCCCCTCCCACAAGTGGGAGAGGGTTTGTCTGAATAAGACTAAATTAACTTGTATAATTAGTTAATTGTCAGACCTGTAAGATCTGTAACGTTAAGTCTTAAGTCAGTAATTGCAGTACCTGAATCATCATCTGAGAAAGTGATGTTTGCATCTGATAAATCATCCATAGAAAGGATTAAGTAATCATCAGTGTCAGCATCAGCATCTTTTTCAACATCAGCGTAGACTCTGAATTCAGCAGTTTCACCTGGATTAAGAACACCAGCGTCACCAGCTAAGTCAGTCACGTCGAATGAAACTTGTGATTCATCTGCGTCAGTAGTTGTAGTTGATGCTAAAGCAGCAACCCATACATTTTCTGCATCAGTAAATGTAACAGTTACAACGTCGCCTCCGTTATCTGCAGCAGTCCAGTTGGCATCACCAGCAGTAATAAGATCATCTAGAGCAGCACCACCTGCAGCAGAGAAAGTTTGACCATTAATTGCAACTTCACAGTCGTCACCAGCAGCTACAGCAGCTGTACAATCAACATCAAATGTACCGGCATCAGCAAGCTCAAGGTTGTAACCTTGAATCTTAGCAGCTGTTTTACCAGCTCGGTTAAGTTCAAAGTTTCTTAGGTCAGTATCAGAGAAAGCAGACACATCGAATGTTAGCTTGTCTATTTCTGTTTTAAGGATATTTGAACTATCGTCTTGAGTAGAAGTTGTAGTAGCATTTTCAAGTCTTAATAAAGCAGCAATTGTGTTTGTATTAAGAGTTGTTGCTTGAGTATCTAATTCTGCATTAGCAAGTAATACAGAAACAACACCAAATTCATTAGAATCTGTAGTAGCATCAACAGCACCATCAGCGATAACTGAATTACCACGGGCTTGGTCTACGTCAAAGGTGATAATCGTATCTACGCCAGTTTCTGCACCTGCTAAATCTTCACCAATTTGATTAGATTCGATTTCTACATAAAGGTTTTGAGTTCCTTCAGTAATTAAAACACTTTCATTTTCAAATGTAACATCAAATGCAGCATTAGCAGCATTAGTACCAGAAACAGTTTTGGTAGCAACTACTTCCATTGCTTCATTAAGAATGTTAATTCTGCTAATAGCCTTTGTAATTTCGCCCTCTGCAAGCTGATCTCCAACTACATCATCAAAAGAAACAGTAAAGTCTTCGATTGTGATATTTTCGTTAGAAGCTTCAACTTCTAGAGAAGCGATAATTGCTTTGTTACCAGCAAGTACGTACATATCTTTATCTGCTAATGAATCAGTAGAATCCATAGTAACAGTTAATGTTCCAGCTCCAACCACAGCGATAGTTCTGTTGGAAACTTCCATGTCATCGTCATCAAAATCAACATCAGCGTTGTTAACACCATCGAAAACACCATTTACTGCTAAGATATCGTCACCAGTATTATTTGTTATTGTTGTAAGGGTATCATTTTCTGAATCTCTTACAGAAAGTTCATCAAGTGCTAAAGCGAATTCTAAATTTTGAATATCATCATTGTCTGAAACATCTACAGCTAGAATAAATGTAGTTGTTTCTGAAGCTTCAATTCTATAATCGTTTAGATTAACTTCTAGAAGTCCAGATGCAATATCAGAACCACCAAGTGATTCGATAAGGTTTTCTGGTGCAATAGACGTGTGATATAGAGAAAATTTGTCTACAAAAGTAGAGTCTAGATCACTACCAGCTTCCCAGTCATCGTTGTCAGCAGTATTATTATCATCGCCATCGGTCACACCAGCGAATGTTAGTGTGTCGATTTCGATGTAAGATGCGTCTCCAGCTTCGATTTCAAATTGGAACGCATTAACACCTGTAGTACCTTGTACAACAGTTTTTGAAGATGATTGAGATTGAGATCTTACTACAGCAGAAGAAGTTTGAGAAGTGATATCTTCAAACGTGATTGCTGAAGGAGTAATATCTGTGATTGCATCGCTGTTATTTACTTCTTCGAAGTATAAACCATCTGTATCTGAGTCATCACCATCTATTGATTCTAACGAGACAGTAACGTCCACATCTGGTGCGAAGTCATCATCGATAGTGTCAACTCTGAACCAAACACGTTGAGTCCCAGTAATGGAAAGATCAACATTTGAAGCAGAGAAAGTACAATCTGTATCATTGGCATCAGCACAATCATTATCATCATCAGTATCATCAGATACTGCAAGATCGTATGTTCCGTTAGCAGTTACTGCTTCTACTGAATTGATATCGAATACCGTATCTACATCACCAGTAGCAGTAATTAATAAGTTGATGTTTTTAAGTTCAATAGCTTCGCCTTTGTCTGATTTAATATCAACGTAACCAAGAACTAGGTTTGATATATTTTTACCAAATTTATCAAATGCTGCGTCGTGTGCAACAACAGATAGTTCACCAGCTTCTACAGTAACATCTGGAGTATCTAGAGTAGTAGCTGTAACCTGTGCAGGTTGATTAACATCTTGATCAATAGCATATACATCTAGATCAGATTCAACTGAGAATACAATTGTATCTCCAGCACCATCAAGAATATCTGCGTAGATGCGAGATTTAACAGTGTCATCTTCTTCTACTAGATATGGAGTGTCTAGTACAAAAGATACATAGTCATCTACTGAGTAAGGAGTAGTAGATACTTCTTGACCTTCGATTTCTAGTCTAAAGTTAGCCATTTCTGACTCAGCATTGATAGTACCAGTTTGTTCGAAAGTAATGTTGTAAAGTAACATATCTGCATCTCCTGCAGTGAATTCAACACGTGCAACTTCTGCATTTCTATCTCCAACAGCCACATCCGGAGAAGCAGAACCTGCAGAAACTTCGAAAGTCTCTACTTGTACTTGAGCAATTCTTGCTAGCTCTGTAGTAGCACCAGAAACAGAAACGCTAGATGCGTTTGAGCTAACATCGTCTGGCGATTCGATTGCTAGTGCAGCTGTAGATGAACCCTTTGTACCAGCAATAGAAGCTCTAACATAGACATCAACAGCAGATCGAGCTGGAATAACTAGACCACCATTTAATAGAGCTGCGTTAGCTTCTCTATCATTATTGAAATTTTTCTCACGAGAAATTCTCATTCCATCAGCGTCGAAAAGAGCGATAGGACCGAACACCTCGTTACCACCGATTTCGTGAATAGTTAGAGATGATACACGAACATCATCAGCACCAGCTTTGAGTTCAAAAACAGCGATGGTAGCACCATCAATTTCATCTCCTTCTGCAGTCCCGTCGGAACCTAGGTTGTCTAGTGATGGAGAGTTGTCTGAAAGAGAAACAGTCAGAGCACCTCCTGTTGGAGCTACTTCTGGAGTAGCTTCTTCTGGAGTAGCTTCTTCTGGAGTAGCTTCTGCAGGAGTAGATGAGTCTGCTCCCATGTTAGCTGCTCTGTAAAGCATAGTAGCGACAGCCCATTTAGAAGCTTGACCCGCTGGGTTAAGTCTTCCTTGGTCGTCACCTTTGATAAGACCAGCTGCAACAGAGATAGCCATATCTTCTTTAGCCCATTCCATACCTGCGAATTCAGCTTGTCTTTCAGCAGAAAGAGTTGCTGGTTCGAAAGTGTCTAGAGAGTAAGCTCTTTTTAGCATAGTAGCAACTACAGCTCTTGATACTGAACCTTCAGCACCAAATACACCGTCGTTACCAGTAGCAATTTGGTTGACAGCTACAGCACCAGCTGCACCTTGACACCAAGACATTCCACCTTGTAGGTCTTGAAATGCAGCGCCTGCTTGCCTTTCATTTTCACCTACTGGGAGGTCAAGTGCAGTAACAATCATAGTTGCCACTTCACACTTGTTTGCAGCAAGGTTACCCATTTCGCGTGTTTCAGCTTTAAGGTAAGCATTTGCTCCGTCCATTGCCCAATCTGGAACACCAGCTGCGAATGCAGCAGGTACTGCCAAGAATGAAGCAAGGAGTGTACCTATTGTGAATGCTGCAATAGCTTTGCGCATTCTCAAAAGTGAAGTATTCATATTAGAATCTCCTTTCTTTTTATTAAGTGTTAATAAGTATTTTTTGTGCTCAAAATTGTAAAAATTACCCATGGCATTGAGCTGGCCATAAGGCCACCATTGGGTAAAAGTAATTGAAAAATTTATTTGATCAATCGCTTTTAGCGAAAGTCATATGCGAGCCAAGCTCGCTGTTTACCGATATTTCAAGGATCAGAATATAAAGTCTGAAAATAAAATTGTTTTGGCATTGTTGAGGCAAATCTTTCTTGTTCAACTTTTGTATGCCGGTCCTAACGTTTTTACAGTTAGTGTCGTATAATACTGTATAGCAATTTATCAACCTGACATATTAATGTCAAAGCTATTTGTATAGTCATACAATATTTTCGCTTGATAGACTAGTTATTAATTGTCTAATTGACTAGTTAACTAATCAAATAGCTGTAAATCGCTTAACGTAAAGGAACAATGTCTTCATATATATTGTACGAGCAAGTGATTTGTTTGTTACAAGATTTTTTATTTTTTTTGTTTTTTGCTTGATCAAATGTGCTTTGGATGGTCAAATCTTATTTGACATAAAAAAACCCCTGGTTCTAGCAGGGGCTATTTTTGCAACTATGGAATAGACATTAGCCTAAACAAACAACTCCAGATTGTGGCTTTAGTTTTTTACCAAAGTAATCCCGATTTACCTGGTTTGATATCGAGACCACTTTCTTTTGCCAGTTCCAAATAAAGGTTGCGCTCGGCTTTGGAGATCTTTTTGGGAATGTCGACTGAAATTTCTACCAGATGGTTACCAAATGTTCCATCTGATAGTGGAACACCCTTTGATTCTATAGTAAGGATTTTGCCATGCTGCGTGCCCGGAGGAACAATGAGGGTAGCCTTGCCATGCATGGTTTCGACCTCTATTTCATCTCCCAAAATTGCCTGGACGACATTCAAATAAATATGCGACTTGATATTGTCTGATTGGCGTGTGAATTTTTTGGATGGGCGGACTGTGACTCTAATATATAAATCTCCATCTGGACCACCGAGACCCTGATTACCCTTGCCTCGGAGGCGAATAGTAGTTCCGGATTTGATGCCCTTGGGGATTGTGACTTCGAGCTCTTCATGGCGTGCCATACGCTTGGCACCCGCACACTTGGAACATTTCTTTTCTGGTATTTGACCCTCTCCTCGACAGTTGCCACAGACTTGCGAGGTGACCATCTGACCGAGCATAGTGTTTCGGACCTGTTTGATTTGACCAGTACCATTGCATGTCGGACAACTAATAACCTTGGAACCCTTCTCCGCACCAGATCCGTCACAAGAGTCACAGAGGACCACTCGGCGGATCTTGACTTTTTTAGTGCTGCCAAAAATGGCTTCGTCGAAGGTGAGATCCATATGCATCTCTAGATCTTCACCTGGGGTCTGACGTGGACCAGTTTTTTTGGATCCGCCTCGGCGACCGCCTCCACCAAAAAATGTTTCGAAAATATCAGCAAATGCCTCAGCTCCATTACCAGAAAAGTCAAAACCACCAAATCCCTGACCAAAACCACCTTGGCCGCCACCCATATTGGCTGCCTGCTCCCCGAACTGATCGTACATACGTCTTTTTTGTGGGTCTGACAAAGTTTCGTAGGCCTTTGAAACCTCTTTGAATTTGGCCTCTGCATCCGCGTTACCCTGGTTCTTATCTGGATGATATTTGTTGGCCATCTTTCGATAAGCGCGTTTGACCTCTGAATCTGTCGCTTGTTTGGACACACCCAAAAGATCATAAAAATCTTGAGACATAAGCTATAATTAATTGGTATCAATTATAACAACTGCTTTTGAAATATCAAGATTTAAGCACTCTTGGCACGAGACTGATAAAAATAGATGCCTGAGGCAAATATCAATAACAGCATTGCTATAAGCGCATATATTGATTGATACCAAGGTGTTTGGGCGGCTATAGCAAACTCAATAATAATTGCTTTGGACTTGATGCTTGGATCTTCGATGCTTTCTGCAAAGGCTGTGGCCGTATGTCTTGTACCCGGATCAAAACCTAACTCTAGTGGAGCCTCGATTTCTATCTGTGAATTCGTCGAACTCGTAATTGCAGTAGCTGAATAGAGGACACTATTGAAGTTGACTACGACACGTGCAAGCTCAGAATCAACATTTAAGGCCAACGAAACTGGCTGACCAGGTTCGAGCACAACCCCACTGATGATGTCATGTGAACTGGCAAAAGCCGTATTGCTACTGGACTGCAACAATTCTTGAGATTGCCCAGCAAAACCGTCTAAGGTGACTGGA
>CAYYFV010000003.1:0-18635 GCA_964471455.1 uncultured Candidatus Peribacteria bacterium
ATATTAAATGGGTTTTTTTGGGACTGCAGATATGTTGCAGGCTTGCAGCAGAGCAGAGGGTGTCTAGGTCTGGAATTTTGTGTGAGACTATGGCTAGAGCTGCGGATTGGGAGATGAATTCTAAAAGCATAAAAATTAGCTAAGGATATTAACTTAATTTTATTAATTTTGGATATCAATTACTTGGACTTGCTTGAATAAGAAATTTATTCATGAATTAAATCATGGCTTTACTTATTTCGGAATTGTTTAAACAGTTAATGATTTGTTTTTTGGGAATGTGAGTTTTTTGAATCATTTTTAGCGCCAGTTCTGTATTTTGAGAATCAAAGATAAAGAGTCTGTTTGGATTTTTGGCGAGTGCTGTGAGTTTTTGGAGGGTGTTTTCTATTGGATTAACTTTATTATTTGGAATTTGAAATATATTTGATGCTAGTTGGATTTTTTGCTTATTGAGAGTGATTGTCTGGCCTTGTATTGTGACTTGATTGCATATGTCTGACTGCTGAGTGTAGTTGAGGGCGTTTGATTGAGCGTGTTTGATTTCCTCGGTGCCGTGTCTGAGTGTGGGGGGGATGTATTGGAGTCCAAGTTGATTGTAGATTTTGGTTTCGCTTTGACTTTCAATCAAGCTGTTATCTGAGCTTTGGAAGAGGCCATACTCGTTGATTTTCCAGCCTTTATCTTTGGCAAGTTGGCGGATTTGGATATTGTGTGAACGATTACCTGTGAAATATTGCAGACAGGCGCCCAATTGTGAGGGGGTTATAATTCTTAGATCAACTCCGATGTTGGAATTGGCAATGGCGGTGATTTTGCTGTTGCCTTGGTTAATTATTTTTTTAAAGAATGGCAGTTCGATATATTTTTGGCTTATACTTGGTATATCTTCTGCTTGGCAGGTGATAATAATATCTATATCTCCGATGCTGCTTTCGAGTCGACGGAAGGATCCTGCTGGATGTGCCTCGATTACCTTTGGGATTTGTTTAATTTTTGTTATTAGTTTCGTAATTTCGTCGTATATTTCAGAAATATTTGTACGTGATTTGCCTTGATAGTTTTCTTCAAGTGCTTCTTTTAAATTTGCAATTGTTTTGGATTTAATGCTGATGTCTGCTAGTTTTTCTGGATGATTAAGGATTTCTTTGAGTTGTTGTTTGTTGCTGACTGCAAATGTTTGGTAGAGAGCGAGGACCTTTTTGGGTCCTAGGCCTTTGATATTCATTAGTTCTAATAGAGATTCTGGATAAATTTCGAAGAGTTCTTTCAATTCTTGGCAGGTGTTTGTTTGATATAGCTCGATGATTTTTTCTTCTGAGGCTTTGCCAATGCCCGGGATTTTCTGTGTAAATTTGTTTTTATTTGTGTCTATAATATCTTCAATATTAAAGTCCAAGCTTTCTAGGCTTTGAATTGTATTTTGTGTTGATCTGATACGAAAAAAATCATTCTTGGCGGCCCGGAGTCCGAAGAGTTTTTCAAATTTTTGAAAGAGTTCTATGTATTTTTGATTCAGAATTAGCTTACTCATTTGATTTCTGTCAATGTAATAATAAATGTTTATTGGATCTACTTTGTGTCCGCATAATGGGAAATAGATGGTTTTATTAGATTTATTGTTGTTGTTGTACCAGGTTTTTTTTTTAGTCAACTCAATTTATTTCTCAGGATGTTTTGTTGAATGATATAATTATATTCTTTAATAATATTATTATGAAGCGTTTTCTGTTTACATTGAGTTTGATTATTGGATTATCAATTGTTTTTGGTATGACTGGTGTTAAGGAGGAGGGGAATCAACGTCCTGTAGTTTTGTCGACTGTAGGTATGCTTGATGATATTGTATCTAACTTGGCAGGAGATTTTGTCAGTAATGAGTTATTGATGCCTTCTGGTACTGATCCACATGTTTATATTCCGACTTTAAAAGACGTGAGTCAGTTAAATGCTGCAGATGTTATTTTTGCGATTGGTTTGGATTTGGAAGCTCAGATGGAATCTGCTCTAGATTCCTTAGCTTTGGAAAAAACAGTGCTGAGGTTGGGTGAGGAGTTATCTAAGGATCAGTTGTTATATAAGCAAGAGAATGTATATGATCCACATGTTTGGTTTGATTTAGATTTATTTGCAGAGATTACAAAGACCGTGGCTGCCACTTTGATATCTGAATTTCCAGAGCAGTCAGATCTGATTACTTTGCGGCTGGATAAATATTTGTTAATGTTGGAGGAATTGGACGTTTATGCGAGTGATAAATTGTCACAAGTTGCCGAGTCTGCGCGCTGGTTAATAACTACACATGATGCGTTTTCTTATTTTGCTCGGAAGTATGATTTTGAGATTTTCACTTTACAGGGGGTTTCCACAGAATCCGATTATAGCTTAAAAGATAAGAGTGATATGGTTAATTTGATTATAAAACATAAGATTCCTGCTGTGTTTGTAGAGGACAGTGTTTCTAATAAAGATTTGTTATCTGTGATTGAAAATGCGGCTGCCAAATCACATCCGGTTTCTATTGGTGGTTATTTATTTGCTGATTCTTTGGGAGCTATTGATTCTCCATATGCGACTTTTGCAGATACCTTCAAGGCTAATGTTGATACCATTTTTAATGCATTAAATTAATGTTAAAAATTTCTAATTTAAGTTGCAGTTTGCAGGGTAAGCAAATTTTGTATGATGTGAACTTGGAGATTAAGAGAGGTGATTTTCTGGCTGTTGTGGGTCCAAATGGGGCTGGTAAGTCGACTTTGCTAAGGACGCTTTTGGGCTTGGTCAAAAAGTCGTCGGGCCAGGTTGAGTTGGAGAATCAGCCCTTGTCTAAGCAGTTATTCCGGATTGCTTATGTGGCCCAGTCCAATACGTTTGATTGGCAGTTTCCTTTGTCGGTTCGGCAGTTGGTGGAGTTATCTTTGTTGACGAAACAAAATTTTTGGCGATCTAAATTTGCAGCGGAAACTGCCGTGGTGGATGAAACCTTAGCACAATTGGAGATTAAGGATTTAGCGAGTCGTCATATTGCTGAGTTGTCTGGTGGTCAGAAGCAGAGAGTTTTGTTGGCCCGTGTTCTGTGTCAGCCATTTGATATTTTGATTTTGGATGAACCCTTTACGGGGATAGATCATCAATCAGAAAAAATTATTATGTCCTTGTTGAGGAAATTGCAGGCTGATGGAAAGACAATTGTGATGGTGCATCATAATTTGAATACTGTAAAAGATTACTTCGATCAGATTGTTTTTTTAAACAAGACAGTTGTGGCTTATGGTATCGTAGAGGATGTTTTTACTAAGGAAAATTTACGGCAAACGTATCAAGGGGAGATTTATTTATAATTTATGATTTTATTTTTTATTTTGATTTCAGCTGTCTTGTCAATGTTTGGTCTAGCTTCCATTTTTCAAAAAAAGGCTTTGATTCCTGATTTATATGCGCATGCGGCCTTTCCGGGGGTGGTTTTGGCTTATATTTGTTGGCAAACATCTAATTTATTTATCTTGAGTGTCGGAGCAATTGCTTCTGTGATGTGTTTCAAGTTTTTATTTGAGTTTATTTTACGTAAGCAGAGTTTTTCTTCGGATACTGTTTTATCGGCCCTGATAGCGAGTAGTTTTTCTGTGGGTATTTTGCTTGTCAATGTTTTGCAGAATCTGGGTATTTCTACTAAATTCGATTTTTCTAGTTTTTTATTTGGTAATATTGCGGCAATATCCAATCGAGAACTTATCTATTTATCGGCGTTTTTTGCTGCGTTATTGTTGTTGATCTTTGGTTTTCGTAGGTTTTTTATATTATATATGTTTGATCCTGAGCAATTTGCTTTGAGATTTGTACGTTTGTTTAAGATTTTTGATGCCTGTTTTGTTTGTGGTCTAGTCTTGTCTGTGGTTTTGGTTTTGAAGGTCTCTGGAGTGGTACTGACGACAGGCCTTTTTTTGATTCCGATTTCGATTGCGCTGTTTGGTTCGAAGTCGGTTTTGGGAGTTGTATCTAAATTGACTTTGGTTATATGTGTGGTGTCTGTGTTTGCTTATTTATGTTCAGTGAGTTTTTCGGGGGTGTCTACAGGGCCCATTTTGATTTCTGCGTACTTTTTGTTGTTTGTTTTTCCGTTGTGTTTTGTTTATTTTTTGATATTGGAACTTGTGTGAATTAATTTTTATAATATTTTTTGTTTTAGTTCTGTTGTTTGTCTTGAATTCTTTGTTTTCGGGTTTGTGGTTTTTTCAGAGGAGGCAAACTATGTTAGTTGATGCTATAAGTCATGCGGTTTTGCCGGTTTTGGTTTTGACTTTTTTGATGGTGCATAATTTAGACTCGATTTGGTTTTTGATTTTATCTGTACTGTTTTCGATTGGAATTGCTTTTATGATTTCGGTTTTTAGCAAGTTGAACTTGGATAGGTCGCAGCAAATGATTGGGGTGTTTTTTTCTGGCCTGTTTGCTATCGGGGTGGTTATGATTAATGTTTTTGCGAAGTCTGTGCATTTGGATGCAGATAGTGTGTTGTTTGGTGCTTTGGAATTTACGGTGTTTGAGAATTTGATTGTTTTTGGTCAAAATTTAGGACCAACTGCAATTTATAAGTTATTTTTGCTTTTAATATTAAATGTGTTGTTTTTCAAGTTTTACCAGCCGTTGTGGTCGCTGTTTGCTTTTGATAAGAAAATGGTTTTTATGAAAGGCTTCAACGTTTGGTTTTTGGATTTGTTGCAGTTGGCTTTGATGACTTTAAATATCTTGTTGTGTTTTGAAGTGGTGGGAGTTATTTTGACACTTGGTTTGAATGTGCTTCCGATAATGATTGCGCGTTTTTATACTTTTGATGTGCGGGATTTGGTATTGAGGGCGGCTGGGATTTCTTTTTTGGTTTTGGTTCCAGTTTCGATTGTCGGAATTGAGTTTTCTTTATCTATTTCGGCGTTGTTTGTATTCTTTCTGTTTTTGATCTTTTTATCGCAGGTGTTTTTATTTAAAAAGACTGTATAGGATTCCCAGTGAGGCCATGCTCAACAAGCCCATGCTGCTTGTGATGGTTTTGGATGGTGTTTGATTTGTGGTGTGGGATGGAGTTAATTGATGTTCGTTTATTTTTAATATTTCTTTTGTGGTTGTGTTTTGTAGATAGTCGATGTTTATATGTTCGTAGATACCATCAATTAGGGTGTGTGAGCTGAGTGGAATTTGTTGGTCGGCAAAAATTAGTGTGGCATTGATGACCTCGGCTGTTCCTTGGTAGTTTTTGAGAGTGCCATTTTCCTGTTTGGGGCTGATGGATTTTGTCTGGTACCAGCTGTTATTAATTTTTATCCAGCTATGGTCCTCTGTAGCTTGGTTGTAAGAGAACTTATCTACTTGTTCGCTGTTGTGCAGGACAACTATTTGGCAGTTAGTATTTGTAACATTGAGATGTGTGAGCGTGAGATATTCTTGTGCTAAGATTGTGCCTGTGAGTGGGTAGGTTTTGTTGTTGATTTGGATTGAAAAGTCTTCTAATTGGAGCGGATGATTATGTGGATTGAAGATTTCGATGTATTCATTGCCTTTGTCTGGCCCTTTGGGGTTAGCGAATATTTCCGACAGCCTGATTTTCTTGTTTGTAGTGTCTGAGCTGTTCGTGTTTGATTTATTCTGGTGGAGTGAACTGTGGTCGTGTTTTGCGTTTTGAGTTGTGTGGTTGAGCGTTGTATCTGGGGTGTTTGTGTTGTGTGGATTTTGTGTTGCTGGAGTTGTCTTTTGAGTGACTATTTCTGGAGCTTGAGGGGGTGTTTTATGAAGGAGGGTTTCTTTTGAACTTTGTTTAATTGTAAAGGAGTCAATTTGTTTGTTGTTTGGGTTGAATAGAGTTAGGATTTCATCGGAATTGTTGATTTGAAATTTCAGTTTGCTGATTTTGATTTCTTCTTGTGCCGCTATGGGAATATCTGCAAGTATGTGTTTTGTATTTGTCTTGTCTGTGAGGTAGCTTTTGTTTAGATTTAGGTTTTTTTGACTGTGGTTCTTGAGAATGAGATATTCTTCTTGACTATTGGCCATGACTGCATGGATTTGAATGTTTCCTTGCTCAATTGAAGCGTGGGGTGTGGGAGTCTTTTTTGAGACTGTTGCTTTGTTGTTGTCTTGAGGTTGTTTTGGAAGTTGTGCTTGTTTGGTAGTGAGTGTGGTCTTGGTCTTGGGTGATGCTGGTGTGTGTTTGTGTTCGTGGGGTGTTATTTCGGTGAATTGTTCTTGAGCTCTGGGTCTTTGGAAATAGCTTGCGTCTGATTTGGCTCGGAGGCAGTCGTTTGTGTTGATTTGAAACTTTTGGAAGTCCTGTAGTTCTGTTTGATTGATTTGAGTGTTAAGCCAACAGGCGCTATCTATAATTTTATCCTTATATTTTAGGATAATAGATTCACTTGTGCTGACAAGGTTTGTGTTGATATTAATGATGTTGTGTGCGGGTGTTGGGATTTGAATCTTGTGATCTACGTATAGACTAAGGTGGTCAATGTTTTGCTGGCAGTTCTCTGGCAGGTTTATTTGTAGCGAATTTGCATGGTAGTTAAATTCTGAAATGAAAATATTATTGTAATCACAGGGATCTGTGTGGGTTATAATTAGGAGTTGATCTTGAAGTTTGCCTTGTTTAATTATGCTTAAGTGGTTGCTACCCAATTGGAGGTTATGGAGTTGTTGATCTGAAATTAGGGTGTTGTTGAGGATATATTGTGTGTTTGTGTCTATTTTTAATTGAAGGTTTTGGTCAAAGACTTCTTGTACCGGAGTGTTGTTGAACTGTATTAAACTTAAGATAGTAAGTATTTCAATCATGATATTTGGTTAAAGACACTTTAATTTAAAGCTTAACTGTAAAAACATATTAAATTTTACTGAATTTTTGATTGATTATAAGCCATCTAATTAGTATAGTTATAGTGTTAAATTTAATTTGCGATATGACTATTGAGTTATTGTTGGTGTTGGGTGGTATTGCTGTAGGTTACATTTTAGAAAGAATTATTTTTACAAAGCGCAATGCAAATATAGTCAAAAAAGCTGATACTTTTTTGTTAGATGCTAAGAATGATGCAGCAAAAATACTTCAAAATGCTAAACAGCAAGCTTCCAAATTGGAATCAGAATCTAAAAATCAAATTTCTTCAAAGCGAAAACAATTATCTACTTTGGAATCACGACTGCTTGATAAAGAGACTTCATTGGATAAGAAAATTGAGAAGTTAGATTCTAAGAAAGAGGATTTAGAAACAAAGATCCAGTCTTTAGAACAAGAGAAAAAACAGGTCAATGAATTGATTGGTAAACAGGAAGTGGAATTGGAGAAGGTTGCTTCTTTGTCCAAAAAAGATGCCCAAAAGATGTTGATTGAAAAGGTTGAATTGGAGTTCAAAGATGAGTTGGTAGAACATGTAAAGAAAATTGAGCAAAGTGCCAAAGCCGAAGCTGATTCAAAGGCTCGGATGATTCTTGCTTTGGCCATGCAGAAGTATGCTTCGGACACTGCTAGTGAGAATACGTCGACGACAGTGTCACTGCCGTCCGATGACATGAAGGGTAGAATTATTGGTCGTGAGGGGCGTAATATTCAGGCTTTTGAGCGGGTGACAGGCGTGGATGTGGTGGTTGATGATACTCCAGGGGTGGTATTGATTTCTGCATTTGATTTGTATCGTCGTTATGTGGCAAAGGTGAGCTTGGAAAGGTTGATTACAGATGGGCGAATTCATCCAGCGAGGATTGAAGAGGTTGTGGATAAGGTTAAACAAGAGGTCGATGATTTGATTGCTGAGTTGGGAGAGAAGGCTGCTTTTGAGGCTGGTGTAGCTGGCTTGCCTTTGGAATTAACTCAATTATTAGGACGTTTGAAATTTAGAACTTTGGAATCTCAGAATTTGCTAAAGCATTCTATAGATGTATCTAAATTATCTGCGAGTTTGGCTTCGGAGCTTGGAGCGGATGTTTCTGTGTGTAAGCGTGCAGGTTTGTTGGCTTTTCTGGGGGTGGCTGTTGATCATGAGGTAGAGGGACAGCACTTTCAAGTTTCGGCAGATATTTGTAAGAAATTTGGTTTGTCGAAGCGTTTGACTGAAGTGATCGAGATGCAGTCTACTGAGGAGTTTGCGGAGAATTTAGAGGCCTTGTGTGTGTTCATAGCTTCTAAAATTTTGATGTCTCGTCCAGGCATTGGTAAGAATAATATGGAAACTTTTATTAAGAGAATGACTGAGCTGGAGAATATTGCTTTGAGTTTCGATGGAGTGTCGGAGTCTTTTGCTGTGCACACTGGATCGGAGGTGCGTGTAATTGTGGATGCAGAGAAGTTAGATGATTTGCAGTCTAAAAAACTTTCGCATCAAATTGCCGAGAAGATTGAGAAAGACATGCAGTATTCCGGTCAGGTGAAAGTGACCGTAGTGCGCGAGCGTAGAGCCGAGGCCTTTGCTGAGTAAAATTAACTTTAAATTTTATTTTAGACCCTTGATTTTCAAGGGTTTTTTTGTTAAATTAGCACTCGTATATATAAAGTGCTAATTATGATGAATTTAAAACCGTTGAATGACAATTTGATTGTTCGGCCACTTATGCAGGAAACTCAAACAGCTTCTGGTATATATATTCCAGATTCTGGAGAAAAAAAGCCAGGTCAAGGAGAGGTGATTGCTGTTGGTCCTGGTTCTAAAAAGGATGATGGCAGTGTTACGGCGATGACTGTGCAAATTGGAGACCAAATTTTATTCCGTAAATATTCTCCAGATGATTTTGAGTTAAATGGACAAAAAGTTTTGGTTTTGTCCGAAAAAGATGTATTAGCAATTATTAACAACTAGTATTATGTCTAAACAAATTATTTTTTCTGATGTAGCAAGACAATCTTTATTAGAAGGTGTAAAAAAGCTTAACGATGCTGTAAGGATTACCATGGGGCCAAAGGGGCGAAATGTGATTTTGGATAAATCATATGGTGGGCCGATGATTACAAATGATGGGGTGACTATTGCCAACGAGATTGAGTTGGCTGATAAGTTTGAGAATATGGGGGCCCAGCTTGTGAAAGAGGTGGCCACGAAAACCAATGATTTGGCAGGTGATGGCACGACTACTGCTACGGTTTTGGCTTACGCTTTAATTAAGGAGGGGTTGAGAAATGTGACTGCAGGTGCTAATCCCGTGGAAGTCAAAAGGGGCATTGATCATGCGTGTCAGGTAGTATGTGATTCTTTATCCGAATTGTCGGTTGAAATCACAACTAAAAATGAAGTTGCTCAGGTGGCTACAATTTCTGCACAGGATTCAATGGTTGGAGAATTGATTTCTGAAGTAATGCATATGGTTGGTCAAGATGGTGTCATTACGGTGGAGGAATCCAATACTATGGGTTTGGAGAAGGACGTGGTTGAGGGGATGCAGTTTGATAATGGGTATATTTCTCCTTATATGGTTTCTGATACCAATAGAATGGAGGCTGTAATTGAGAACTGTCATATTTTGATTACTGATAAGAAAATTTCTTCTATTCAAGATGTTTTGCCTATTTTAGAAAAAATTTCTGAAGAGGGTCGAAAAGATATTTTAATTATTGCGGAGGATGTGGATGGTGATGCATTGGCGACTTTTGTTGTCAATAAATTGCGTGGTACTTTTAATGTGGTAGCGGTAAAGGCTCCGGCATTTGGTGATAGGCGCAAAGAAATGTTGAAGGATATTGCAGTTTTGACTGGGGGGTCTGTTGTGACTGATGAATTAGGTTTGAAATTATCTCAGGTTGAAATATCGGATTTGGGTGTTGCACGTAAGGTCATTGTCGCCAAGGACTCTACTACAATAGTTGATGGAGCTGGGAATCCAGATATGGTTGTAGCTCGTGTGGAAGAAATCGAATCTATGTTGCAGATGTCTACAAATGAATTTGATCGCGATAAATTTGCTGAACGTAAGGCGAAATTGGTTGGTGGAGTTGGTGTAATCAAGGTGGGTGCCGCAACAGAGGTAGAGTTGAAAGAGAAGAAGCACCGGATTGAAGATGCTTTACATGCAACCAAGGCGGCTGTGCAAGAAGGAATTGTGCCTGGAGGTGGGACCGCTTTGGTTAGAGCCTCGAAAGCACTGGAATCAATTGAGGGATCTTCAGATTTTATGACTGGAGTTTCTATTTTGAGAAGTGCCTTGGATGCGCCGTTGCGTCAAATTGTTGAAAATGCTGGTAAGGAGCCGGCAGTGATTGTAGATAGAGTTTTGAATCATGAAGAAATGTTTGGTTACAATGCAGCTACGGACCAATTTGTGGATATGATGAAGGATGGGATCGTAGACCCTAAAAAGGTGACACGTTCTGCCTTGCAAAATGCTGTGTCTATTGCTTCGATATTTTTGACTATGGAGGCAGCAATTACTGATTTGCCAAGGTCAGAGTCGGAGCAGCCAGAGATGCCAATGCCTCCAATGGGAATGGGTATGTAATTTATTCAATTAAATCTGTAGAAGCCAAGGAAATTTCCTTGGCTTTTTTGTTGAGATTTTGTATCCTTAACTTGTCTATAACATACAATTATGTCTGAATCGGAAATTATTATTCCTGTTTCTTCTATTAGTAGAAAATCTAGTTCTGGTTCAGTCGAGAAATCTACTCAAGTAGATCGTAAAAATGTTGAGGTCAGTTTATCAAAATTTTTGCGCTTGGTGGATAACCATGATTTTAATTCTTTGGCAGAGAAGTATGGTGATTATCAGATTTCTTTGAGTGCGGATTTGGTTTTGGACTTGGCCGCTTTTGAGCAGGAGGTGTCCGATGTGGATTCTCCAAAGGTTTCTTACTTATCTATTGGTTTGCTTGGGGCTTTGTTTTTGTCCTTTTTGATTATGTTAATTTATTTGGTTTAGATGAATACTAGAATTTTACTTAAATTATCTGGAGAATTTTTTTCTACAGAGCAGGAGTCCTTTAGCGCTGAAAAGATATCTATTTTGAGTAAGGCTATTTATGATTTCAAATCACAGTGTAATGTGGATTTAGTTATTGTTGTTGGGGCTGGAAATGTTTGGCGTTTTCGAGATCAGCAGCACTTGGACATGTCTAGAAATATTTCTGACAAGTTGGGTATGTCTGCTACTAATTTTAATGCAGTTTTGTTAGCCGAAATGCTTAATAATGTCGGTGACAAAGCCGCGGCTATGTCTTGTTATACTCCGGATGATTTGATGCTGGCCTATAATTCTGAGGCTGCCTTGAACTTGATTGACTGCGGACATACTTTGGTGTTGGGTGGTGGCACGGGCCATCCTTACTCTACAACTGATTTAGCTTCTGTTTTGAGGGCTTTGGAGTTGGAATGTGATATTGTTTATAAAGCGACAAAGGTGGATGGAGTATATGATGCTGATCCCATGCAAAATTCAGATGCTAAGCGTTTTGCAGAGTTGTCTTTTGCAGAAGCCTTATCTCGTGGTCTGAAGGTGATGGATAGTTCGGCCTTTGGGATGGCGATGGAGAATGATTTACCAATTTTGGTATTTGATTTTAGCAAGATGAATAACTTGCAAACTGTTTTTTCTGACCCTACTATAGGGACCTTAGTTAGTTAATTTAAAATTTTTTTTATGGACGCAAATATTTGTTTAAATGAAGCAAAGCATGATTTTCAAAAATCTATTGATTATTTGAATTCGGAATACAATAAGGTCCAAGCTGGCAAGGCTTCTCCGGCTATTTTGGAAGATGTTAAAGTTGAGGCATATGGTATGACCCAACCTTTGAAATCTGTGGCTGTAATTTCTCCACAAGATTCTCAAACACTGAATATCAAACCATTTGATAAGTCGATTTTGAAGGATATTGAATCTGCTATTCAGGCTGCAAATTTGGGGTTGAACCCGAATAATATGGGTGAAGTGTTGTTAATTGCTTTTCCACCTTTGACAGAGGAGCGGCGTGTAGAAATTTGCAGGGCGTTGAAGGCCCAGGCCGAAGAAGTGAAGGTTTCTGTGAGAAAGGCTCGTCAAAAAACTCAGCAGAAGTTCAAAGAATTGGAATCCGAGGGTGAGATTTCTAAAGATGAGCTAGTCGGTTTTGAAAAAAAATTACAAGTCGAAGTCGATGCCGCCAATGTAGAAATTGATACGATCTTGAAAAATAAAGAATCTGACATAATGAAAGTTTAATGATTTTAAAAGTTTTAGCTGTTGTTTTTATTGTTTTTTTCTTGATATTAATTCATGAATTTGGTCATTATATTGTTGCTAAGCGTAATGGTGTTAAGGTTCATGAGTTTGCGATTGGTTTTGCTCCTTTTGTTTTTAGTTTCAGAAAATTTGATACAGATTTCAAGTTAGGTCTATTGCCCTTAGGTGGTTATGTGAAATTGCATGGTGAGGACTCGAGTAATAAGAAATTGCGTGCAGATAGTTCTAGTTTTGCTTCGAAGACTCCGTGGCAGAAAACTAAGATTATTTGTGCTGGTGTGCTGATGAATTTTTTGGTTTTTTGGGTGCTTTTTACTATTAATTTAACTGTCGGGGCGGATCCATTGGTCTTGAATCAAGATGATTTTCGGCGGCATATTAACTCCCCCATGACGACTTTGTATCATGGTGCGTATGTTCAAGATGCGGCAAATAAAACCTTGTTAGATACTAAGTTAATTGAATCAGAGTCAGATTCCGTTTCTAGTTTTGAGAATGAGATGGGTGCTGTGAAACAGTTTGCTAATATTGATTCTTTGGACCTGGATTTTTATCCAAGTGTGTCTTTGCCGGTGATGTCTATTTTGGAGGTTGAGAATCAATCACCATTTTATTCTGATTTGAAATCTGGAGATGTGATATTGAAGGTTAATAATCAAATTGTATTTTCGGACACGGATTTAGTAGGTTTGTTGAACTCTTCTGTGTATGAGTTGGAGGTTTTGAGAGGAGGGGATATTTTTAAAGTGTCTTATAGTCAGGACAAGTCTGCTCAGGTGGTTACTAGCGTCGTTTCTGATTCTATTGCTGCATCTGCTGGTGTGGAGGCGGGCTTTAAGTTGATCGCTATTGAGGGTGTGGAGGAGCTATATGTGCAAAATTTACCGATGCAAATTCTTGAATATTTATCGGATAATAATCTTGATTCTTTGGAGTACACTTTTGTAGACTTAGATGGTGAGATTCTTGTGATGGATTTGAGTCCGTCTGAGAGTGGAGCAGTTGGGATGTTTCTATCTCAAACCAATAAGTCTACTGGTTTGGGTGTTTCTTATTTTTTTGATATGCAGAATTTTAGTGTTATTAATAAGCCGATTGAGAAATATGCATGGCACTTGGCGCCCTTTGTGGCCCTGCATAAGGGTTTTGAGCTGTCGAAGTTAACTGCGGTTTCGATTTCGAAAACTTTCTTTAGGATTTTTACTTCTTTGGAAGTCTCTGAAGATGTAGGTGGTCCTATTCAGGTATTTAAGACGGGTTATAATTTTGTTTCGATTGGAGGGACTGCTTTGATGAGTTTTGTGGCTATGATTTCTTTGACTTTGGCAGTGGTGAATATTTTGCCAATTCCAGCGCTGGATGGTGGGCGTTTGTTGTTTGTAGTGCTTGAGGCTTTTCGATCCAAGCCAATTGACCCTAAATTTGAATCTGCGATTCATGCTTTGGGATTTTTGTTGTTACTATTTTTAATAGTAACGATTTCCATATTCGATATTATAAGATTATAGTTTTATGACACAACATACCGAAACTTGGAAAAAAGTTTTGACCTCTTTATCTTCAAAAATTAAAAAAACCGATTTTTTGGTGTGGTTTCAGGATACTAATATTTTGGATGTTAAGTCTGATGGGGTTGTAATTGGTTTGCCTAGTATTTTTGCTGAGGAGTGGTTTAAGAAGAAATATGTGAGTTTTATTGAAGAGTCTTTGAAAGAGATTAGCTTACCCAGTAGGATTGATTTTGTGACTGACTCATCTTTAGTAAATGAGGGGGGAGTCGACTTGCGTGCTTTTTTTTCAAACCAAAAACCACGTAAGGCTCGGAAGATTGTTGCTTCAGAGAATGCTCAGACTTTAGATATACCCAAGGTGGCCGCGCCCTCGAAACCAGATGTGATCTATGCTACCGAAACTCGGACAGTTAATATTACATTGAATCCGAAATATTCTTTAAATAATTTTGTGGTTGGTGCTAATAGTAGATTGGCGCACGCGGCTTGTTGTGCTGTAGCTAAACAGCCAGGGATGTCTTATAATCCTTTGTTTATTTATGGGGATGTGGGACTTGGAAAGACGCATTTGTTACAGGCAACTGGGAATTTTATTAGCAGGCGTGCGAGCTCTAATTATGTGGCGTATGTGACTGCTGAGAAGTTTACAAATGAAATTGTTGAGTCTATTAAGAAAAACAGTGTTCGAGCTTTTCGAAATAAGTATAGAAATGTTGATTGTTTGATAATTGATGATATTCAGTTTTTGGCTGGGAAGGGCAGAACCCAGGAGGAGTTTTTTCACACTTTTAATGAGTTGTATCATGTCAACAAGCAGATTATTATTAGTTCCGATAAGCCGCCAAAGGATTTGAGTGGTGTGGAGAGTAGGTTGGTGAGTCGGTTTGAGATGGGGATGATTGTTGATGTGACATTTCCCGATTATGAGACTTGTTTGGCGATTTTGTTAAAAAAATCTGCGGAATTGGATGTCTTGATTCCGCCTGATGTTTTGGAGTATATTGCTTCGAATTTACACTCTTCTATTCGGGAATTGGAAGGCGTTTTGGTGCAAGTTGTGGCTCAATCTCAGTTAGAAGGTGTTTTGCCTAGTATTGATTCGGTAACACGCCTGTTGACAAAATTAGGAAAAATTAGTGCTTCTGCTAACTTTGAATTGTCTAGTGAGCAAAAAGTTGGTAGTTTGAGGTCTATCTCTGAGGTTATTGAGTTTATTGCTAGATTTTTTAACTTAACAGCTGATGATTTGACTGGTGTCAAACGTTCTAGAGATATTATGATTCCGCGTCAAATATGTACCTATATTTTGCGTTATGATTATCAAATTTCCTTTGAAAAGATTGGGATGGAATTGGGTGGTCGTAATCACACAACTGCTATGCATGCTTATAATAAGGTCAAGAAGCAGTTAAGAAGGGATCATAAGTTATTGCAAAATGTTAATGAAATACGTAAGTTAATTGGATTATAATATGAAGAATTTATACTATCGGCCGAACCCATCTTTTGGTTCGAGGCAATCACATCCGAATCAAAAACCTACAAAGCAGTCACCAAAATTTCTTAAGTATTTGTTTATTTTGTTGTCAGTTTATTTTATTTTTAATTTTTTTAGTTCAGCTTCAGATGGTCCGACTGTGGTTGATCGTGAGAATGTCTTGTTTTTATCGAAGATAGATGGGAGTATTCGGGTATTGGATGAGCAGAACAATGCTGTGGATTCTGTCAACGTCCCATTTGAGATTAAGCCGGGATTTTCGGTTTTGACTTCGGTGGATTCATCGGCTATTTTAAACTTTAGTTCGGATTTGAGATTGCGTTTATCACCCAGTAGTAAACTCGAATTTGTCGGAGATGAATCAGCTTTAGAGTTTAGTTTGGATAGTGGTCAAATTTGGGTTTCTAATGACTTTTCTCCCGTGGACTCACCTACTGTGTCTGTTTCATCTAACTATTTGAAGATAGATTCGAATTCTGCCTCTTATAATTTGAAGAGTAACCTGCCGGAATCTGTGAGTGTTTTATCTGGTAATTTATTAGTTTCGATTTTGGACGATGCTGCTGGAGTAAGTTTGGATCAAATCAAGTTGGATCTCGGGAAGCAGTTGACTTTGGATAATGAGAGTTATCAGAAATTTAAGAACCGTCAGGTAGCTTCTGTGATTTCGACCTTGCAATCTGAGTTGATTCAGAGTGCGTGGTATAAATGGAATGTGGCGATGGATTCAAGTAATTTATATGAACCTTTTTCTTCCTTTTCTCAGAGTTTTGTGGCCCTGTCTCAAGAAGTGCTGGATCGGGAAGATGATTCGGAGGAGCTTGTCACTCGGGATGTTGTTGTGAAACAGGTTGATCCGAAATTGCAGCCAGTTGTGCTGTTGCCCTCTGCCGATGAAGTACAAATGGAAGAGATTATTATTTTAGAGGGTAGTGTGCCACCGGATACTCAGCAGGTGATGGTTATTTCATATGATGAGCAGGAGCCAGTCCCTTATATTTTAAAAGAGTTTAAACCCGAGTCTGGTAAATTTAAATATTATGCTTCCTACGATCCGGGCCGAGGTAATGTAGTGGTCGGGAAAAATAAATTTGATATTGTGGCGATTTTTTCCGATGGGACTGAGAGTCCAAGGACTACATTTGAATTTGACTTTGCTCTGGAGCAAGCTGTAGTTGTTGCGAAGCCGGTTGAGAATGTTTTGGGGGATGAGCCTGAGATCAATCCATTTGAGGCTAGCTCCGGGGAGTTAGTGGCTTCTGATCAGATTTCAATAAAATCTATTAACGGATTGAAATTTGAAAATAACCATGTTTTGAGTACGGATAGGGGGTTTTTGCAGGGCTCTGTGGATTCAAGGGTAGTGAATGTGTTTGTTAACGGTTTTAGGTTGACTCGTTTTAAGGCTAATTCTGGTAGTTTTCATTATATCATGTCTCCAAGTTTTAATACTCTAAGGGCAGGGGATAATAAGATAACTGTCTATGGTGTATATGCAGATGGATCCAAAACAGATGTTTTGAATATAAATGTAGTATATCGTTGATAAATAAAAAACCGGTCTAGTGCCGGTTTTTATAAATATTTTTGTTTATTTTGATTGTGCTGTTCGTTTGTTTTTGAGAAGACTGTGGAGCCATCGCTTTTTTTACTGAGATAGAACCAATAATCTGAGTATTTTGGGTTGAGTGCGGCGTATATACTTTCGTAACCGGGATTGCAAATAGGTGTTGGGGGCAAGCCTTTGTTTTTACGTAAATTATATGGATCGTCTTTTTGTAGGTCTTGGTATGTGATTGTATTGTTATCTTTTTTGTATAATAACGCAGCGTCTATGCCCAAAGTCCATCCGTTTTGGAATCTTTTCCAGATGATACCTGATACTAGTTGTTTATCTTTGTTGGTTTTGACCTCTTTTTCTATTAGGGAGGCTACTTTGATTGCGGAGTATAGATCTTGTGTTGGTAATTGTTTGAGTTTTTCTTGGAAATCGTTGGGGAGTTTGCTTAGGAAGTTATCAAGCATTTTGAGTAAAAGTTGGTTTGGGTTGTGGTTGTTTGAGTCCAAATAATATGTGTCTGGAAATAATAGTCCTTCGTAGTTAGTTAGTGTTTGTAGGGAGTCGATTGTTAATACTTCATGCTCAATCTGACAGTCTTGCAGGCAGAATTTGCTTGCTAGTTCTTGAATTTGTGTTGTTTTGTAACCTTCTGGGATTGTAATTTTGTTTATTTGTGGTTTGTATGTACTAAGTATTTTGATGATGTCCGGGAATTCAGATGACTGTTTGATAGTATATGTGCCCGGTAATAGGCTGTTTTGGCTGTCTGTGGACTGGACATAGCTTTTGAAGAGAAGGCTAGAGTTGATGACGTTGTTTTGTTTGAGGATATCAGCTATTTTTGAGACACTGGCGCCTTTCGGAATTGAAAAAGTGACTTGTTGAGTGGGGGCTGTATTTGTGAGTTGATTGATTAGTAGAAATATAATGACTCCAAAAAGAGCAAATTTGAGTTTGCTCTTCTTCTGAGATCTTCTGAATTTTCTTTGTTTATATCTCATTGTCCTAGGCCTGATGTTAAGTCCCCAAGTATGCCTTTCATATTGTCAGCAGCTACTTCTTGTGATTTTTTGATCCCCTTTGTAATTGCTTTTAGTATGTTTTCTTCTAGTTCCTTTTTGACTTTTGGTTCAAGTGACTCGAGGGTTATTTCGACGCTTTGAGGTTGTTGTTCGGCGTTGAATTTAATTAGTACATTGCCTTCTTGGGCTTCAATAATGATTTTTTTGAGTTCTTTTTGAATTTTTTTTGCCTGGCTTTTCAATTCCATTAATTTTTTAATGTTTCCAAATGCATTCATTTTTATTTGTTAAATGTTTACTCTTGAAGTTTATAAAAATTTCACTTGCTTTTCAAGCTATGTTCTTGTACTCTTAGCATACTTTTATTGCATGAATACTAATATAAAGTTATGAAAAGTATCAAATTAAATATTCAAAATCGTCAAATCTCTGCCGCTGAATCGAGAGCACAAGGACTGGTCCCAGGTGTTTTGTATGGTTTTGGCATTGAAAATTCTAATGTGATGGTAGATCACGAATCTTTGAGAAAAGCTTTCAATTTATTGAATGCGAATTTACAGATTGAATTGGAAGACAAGGGCAAGTCTATATTGGCTTTGTTGAGAGATGTGAAGTTGGATCATATTTCGGGAACTATTCTTCATTTTGATTTGTTTGTACCAAATCCAGATTCTTGTATGAAATTTAGTGTGCCAGTTAAATTTTCTGGACAGTCTTTGGCTATTAAGAATCTTGGTGGAGTTTTGGAAGCTCGTTTGAGAGCGTATTTGCAAATGAAGAAGGCATGGTTTTTGAATAAAGGATTTCTGTGAGCCGTCAATGCACAAAATCATTGTACACTGGATATAATAGGGTGTCAT
>CAYYFV010000004.1:0-17147 GCA_964471455.1 uncultured Candidatus Peribacteria bacterium
TGATTTTTGCTTTATTTATAAGTATAATCAACGCGTTTAATAAATAAAGTTGTCAGTTCTACTAGTTTTCCTGCATTCAATTGTGAATGAACTTGACTAGGTTTACGAGCTAACAATGATAACCACAAGGAATATGTCTTATATTAAGGATAGAAATGCAACACTCAAAGAGATGCTTGCAAATGCAGTGCACTTCGGTCACTACACAAACAAATGGAACCCATTGATGAAGAAAAACATCTGGGGTATTCGTGCTAATGTTCACATTTTGGACTTACACAAAACACTTGACGAGCTAGAAATCGCTTTGGATTTCTTGGCCCAACAAAAAAAACAAGGTAAAACAGTTTTACTTGTTTCGACAAAACAACAGTCTATTCCAGCTTTACGAGCTTTAGCTGAAAAAACTAAACAACCATTCGTAACTTCGAAATGGATCCCGGGTCTTTTGACCAACTTTGGGACTGTTTCTCAACGTATCAGAGAGTTGAAGAAGTTAAAAGATATGAAGGAATCTGGTGATATGAACAAATATAAAAAGAAGGAAATTTCTAAATTTAATAAAGTCATTGCCAAGCTCGAAAATGCTCTAGGTGGTGTCCAAGAAATGTCGGACCTACCAGATGCAATCTTTGTTATCGATGCTGTGCGTGATAACATTGCAGTCAAAGAAGCCAACACACTGGGTATTCCAGTAGTAGCATTTGCTGACTCAAACACAGATCCGACCAACATTCAATACCCAATTACTGCAAACGATGACGCAATCAAATCTATCAAATACATTCTGTCTAAAGTAGCAGAAGTACTTTAATCTAACCCATTTACAACCATGTCTATCTCATTAGATCAAATCAAATCATTGCGTGATAAAACTGGTGTTTCTATCACTGCATGTAAAAAAGCTTTAGAAGAAGCTAATGGTGACGAGGCCAAAGCTGTAGAGCTACTCAGAAAAAGAGGTGAGGCCAAAGCTGCTGCACGTGAAGACAGATCTACTTCAGAAGGAGTAATTGCCTATGCAACAAATGGTTCGAAGGTTTTGCTTGTCAAAATTCTATGTGAAACAGATTTTGTTGCCAAAAATGATGATTTTGTAGCTGCTGCCAATGGTCTGGCTGCAATCTTATTAGAAAAAGGTGTCGATGCCGACCTATCTTCGGAGGTCTCGGACCTTTCTCTGAAGATGGGTGAAAAGTTAGTACTCGATAGCCCTGTCGTAATCGAAGGTGGTACAATCGGATACTACATTCACTCAAATCACAAACTAGGAGCTGCCGTTTCGCTTGAGGGTGGATCTAGCGATATATCAAAGCAAATTGCTATGCATGTGACTGCTTCTAGCCCTAGTGCTTTGCACCCATCTGATGTTGACCAAGCCTTGGTTGATGCTGAACATGTGATTTGGAACGATGAGTTAGCAAAATCTGGTAAACCAGAGGCCATGTTCGAAAAAATCTTAGCCGGTAAAGAAGCTAAATTCAGAAATTCAAAAGCTCTTTCCCATCAAGATTTTGTGATGAATCCTTCACAAACTGTTGAAGCTTTCCTAGAGTCGAATGGAGCAAAAATTTCTAGCTATATTAGTTTGAATATCTAGTATATTTTATTAGACTTTTGACCCGTTTTCTGATATAATTAAATGATTTAATTAATTAGCGATGACGGGTTTTTTAAAACTTTTTTTCGTAAGAGCCTTGAATATTCATCCATCTGAGATATTTGATGTTTTGACAAGCTGGTGTTTGGGATTGATTTTGCGTGTGGGTTTTGTGATTGGCTGGACCATTCTGCTAGTTGATTTTATTGAGCACTTTGGTGTCTCGGTCTTGCCGTTTTTGTTTTTGATATATGCAGTTGCAACTGTAGCTGGCTACCTGATTTACAAGAAAATAATTGCTCGCTACAAGGCTCACATGGTGCTACTGGTGAGCTGTGTGCTTGGAGCAGTATCAGCGCTGGCTGCCTTTTACCTCTTTTCGATTGACTACTACTTTTATCTGACAGCTCTTTTTGCTACTATTTCGATCTTTTTAAACCAGGCTAGAGTCTGCAAACTCATGTTTGTAGAATCTCTATTTTCGCCAACTCAGTCATCCAGAGTATTTCCCATTATTGAATCTGCCGATACTGTTGGCCTGATTTTAGGGGGTTTTGTCGTAGCTATGATGTCCTCTTATTTAGATGTACACATGTTGCCGCTGCTGATTGGATTATGTTTTTTGATGACTGTGCCCCTGATTGCGAATTTTACCAGAAAATCCATTAGACATCCATTAACTATCTTACTACATAAGTCATCTGCCGGAATCGCAAGCATCAATCTCAAACACCTACTTTCGAGTAATTTGCTCTTATCTATTTCTGCTATCGTCTTTTTACAATTTATGTTCTTTGGAATTTTGGAGCTGCAATATGTAACGGCTGTCTTCGAGTTTTCGCACTCACATGATACCGCAAATTCCTCCCAGTTTGCATTTGACTTGGGACTTTTACATATTGTGTTTGGTTTGATTACCATGTTTTTTCAGCTCTTTTGTGCATCGCGGATGATTGAGTTTACTGGCATTATTAAATCTATGCTAATTTCCCCCTTGGTCTTGCTCTCTAGTATTTTGTTTGTGATTTTTTCACCTGGATTTGTGCCTGTAGTCCTGGCTAAATTTAACTTCGAGCTATCTGGTGTCTTATTTAACAACTCATACCATAGTGCATACTATGTATTTTCACATAGCTCTAGGGCCAAAATCATGGAGTTTTTGGAAACCTTAGTCAAACCACTCAGCTTGATATTTGTTTCCCTGATGATTCTTTTGTTTCAATACCTAGATGCTGCTGTTGTGTTTTTTAATGCTATAGGAATGATCACTTTGTGCCTAATGATCTATGCCATCAAGCTTTTTGAGAAATCATATATTTTTATTCCAAGAATGCATATATCCAACAGTAAAGATAGACAAACGATATTAAACGCCATATCGATCTTGAAGCAGAATCCACGTGATCACAACGCCTATTTTTTACTTGAAATATTAACTAAACGAACTTTTGATAAAGATATTTACCCGTATATATTTGATGTCATTAGTGCTCAGGGCGACCTGGGTTCACTCAATCTCCTATTAAGCTTAATTAAATCTTCGGAAATTGATGCTAGGAATATATTACCTTGTATCAATAAATTATTTGTTAAGTTTGCTGATGAGATCAAAGATTTATCATTTACACGATTCTTTATCCATGAAGTTTTTGACTCTATTCCAAAAGACACTACTGACCCGATCCTGAAAGCCGAAAGTTTGAGTTTTCTAATTCTATCAAATTTATCAATGACTTTTGAGAAAACAGATATTAACCATATTCGACTCAACCTAAACGATGAGAATATTGACTATATTTACCCACTACTAGATCAAATTAATGATTCAAATTTGTGCCTTGTGCTCAAGCCCCTTATCAGTCCAAACCAACCCAGGCTGAGTTATTTTATTGTCAAACTGTGTCGTAAATTTGAGGTTATGATTGATATCGATAAAGTTAGAGATGCTTTTCTACCACGAAGCGAAACTCACGATTATCTGCTGATGATTCTTAGATTGTATGATTTAGATTCAAGTTCTTTGCAATTGGAATCTGACTTACTAATTCGCGAACTAGTTAAAAGATTACATAAGGATCCGAACTCTTTTATAGAACTACTATTCGCCGAGAGTGACAAACAAACACTCTTGGAAATAAAGTCCATATCGAAAAATATTGCCTCGGATAAAGTTGAGAGGATCATTAATAACAGATTAGAAATTGAAATTCATAAACTTTTTGAGAGTTTTGATCTAGAAGATATCCATAGTCAGAAAAACAAATCCGTCTTTGCCCAACTCTCTGATATATACAATGTTTTGGGCTCTAGTAAAGAATATTTTCTGGTGAGAGACCTTTTATCTGAGAGTTAATTTTACTATAATTTAGTAAAATTAATTATACTTATGGCGAAACTTGATTTGAATGTACTCGATAAGCAGATTGCTTCGGATGATTTTGTAGTGGTGCAGTTTAAGGGTGAGCTGGATAAAACTAATGTCGAAGATGTACGATCTGTGCTGAATAGATTCACCACTGAGATGCCAGAGCACCATCTGATATTTGATCTGACTTATTTCAATTTTACTAATTCTGAGGGTGTTGGGACTTTTGTATCGTTGTTTTATGCTATGCAGGCCCTGGGTAAACATTTGTATTTTTGTACAGTGCAGCCTCAGGTCATGGATGTGTTTAATGCTGTGGGCTTGACCAAAATTATACCGACTCACGAAAGTTTGGAGTCTGTAACTTCTAACTTAATCAAATAACATGCTATATTCTACCTCCCGATATAGAGTTTTTAAAAAATTTGTATTTATTACATTGCTGTTGTTCCTACCACTTGTGGCGAGTATCCACTATCTTGATCTAGGTTCAACTGCTGAAAGTGTTTTACTGGTATTTGCCCTGCTGATATCCTTTGTATTTTTGTTTAAAATTTTTATAAAACCCCTAGACAAAGTTACCAAAGAAATTGCTGCCTTGATTGCTTCTAAGCCTTATTCTCGTCTGAATATATTTTCAAAAGATGAATTTGGTTTAATTGCATTTTTCTTTAATGATATCACCCAAAATGTCGAGAAGATTTCTTATATGCTTAAGGAAGGCTCTCGTATGTCAGAAGAACTATCTATCGCTAGCTCCATCCAGCAAAGTGTCTTGCCAAAGTCTATTCCCAAGATTCCTTTTTTGGACACTGTGGCCAAAACTCGATCAGCAGAAGAAATAGGTGGAGACAGCTTTGCGATTACCGCCCATAATGATAATTTCTTTGTCTATGTTGGTGATGTGACTGGCCATGGGGCCCCAGCTGGGCTTGTGATGATGATTACTAATACCTTGTTTGAAGTCCTACTGCCAAAAGCCAAGACTACTCATGATCTGGCTGCGTCTATTAATAAGCTTTTGAAACCACGTGTCAATGCGACCATGTTTATGACAACTGTTTTTTTCCGCTTTGACCCACAAACTAAACGGATGTTCTATACTGGCTGTGGTCATGAGCATATTTTGGTATATAGAGCCGCGGAGGGAGTCACAGAAGTTATCACTACCGGTGGTATTGCTCTGGCTATGGCTGAGGACATTGAGAAGATTGTTGAAGAAAAAGAAATAAAACTAAAAGCCAACGATGTGGTGGTACTTTATTCAGATGGAATTACCGAGGCTATCAACGATAAACAAGAATTATTTGGCCTCGAAAGACTAACTGCCTGCGTGACCAAATATGGCCACCTGGGAGATTCATTGAAGATATTCGAAGCTATTAGCAAAGATGTTACTAGTTTTGTTGGTGAGACAGTTCAAAACGATGATATGACATTGATATGTATGCGATTAACTGAGCTTGATTTTAAATCAGATAGAGAGCAAACTATGCTCGTTACTAACTGGTCATAATGTTTAAGCTCGAAGATTTCGACTTTCATCTTCCCCAGCACCTGATTGCACAGAAGCCTTACCCAGATAGATCTAGCTGTAACTTGTTGGTTGCCAATAAGCACACGGCCAAAATATCTGATCATAAATTTTTGGATCTAGTCGACTTGCTTGATAAGGAGACTGTTCTGGTTTTTAATAATACATCTGTAGCTAAGGCCAGATACTTATTTGACTATAAGGGCTCCGAATCTGAAATTTTTTTTATAGAACACCTAGCTCTAAACGAATATTGCGTTTTCTTAAGAAAAAGTTCCAAATTCAAGGTTGGCTATAGTTACCCGACGCCTGATTTTGATTTTGAGGTTATGAGGAAGGTAGATAATACTGCCGTTATCAAAATTATGAATAATTCGAATATTAATAATGTCTTGGATGACAAGGGACTTGTACCACTCCCGCCATATATCAAGGTCGAAGATCCAAATCAATACTATAGTGACTACCAAACCGTGTACGCATCACACGGGCATAGCGTGGCAGCACCCACGGCAGGCCTACACTTTGATCAGAATTTATTAGACCAACTCCTAAAAAAAGGGGTGGAGTTTGCTTTTATAAATTTATCTGTGGGCCTGGGGACTTTTGCCCCCCTGAAGCAGGAAAATATTGATAACAAGACTCTGCATGAAGAGTCTTTTACCCTCTTAGAAAAAGACGCTGCCATTCTCAACAATGCTCGGGAACAAGGCAAAAAAATTATTGCTGTTGGGACAACAAGTTTACGATGTCTGCAATCAGTCTTTGATTTTGAATCCGCTATGTTTGTGCCAGAAAGCTCATCTACAGAAATTTTTATTTATCCGCCCTTTGATAATTTTGTTGTCGATGGTTTGATTACAAACTTCCACCTGCCAAAATCTTCTTTATTCTTGCTGATTTCTGCATTCATTGGCCCGCAAAAAGCTATGGAGGCTTACCTACATGCAATCCAAGAAGAATATCTATTTTATTCTTTTGGTGATGCTTGTTTGTTTATGCGTTAAGCTCTGTAGTGTTTCGGCAAAATAATGTTGCGGTTGATAAAGTTCATAGCGTTGATCTTGTCTATTTTATCCACATCGACCTTACCTATATATAAATCTTGCATTTTGCCACCGTCTTTTATGAATTTTTCTATCTTGAGAGCGCCTCTAGTGTATATGGACTGCTTGGTAATTCCTCCCGGCTTGGAAGTGTCGCATAGGCCCCTTTTTGTTTTGAGAACATGTCTGAGAGCAGACTTTTTGGGGAAGCCAAGTTCTACCAAGCTCTTAACTGCCTCCGCAAAACTATGCTCGAGACCGATATAAGAACTGATTAAATTGCTGGCTGCATAATACCTGGAATTGAGTCCTAGTAACTCGAATTCGTTATAAATAGCCATCCCCTCCTGAGTTTCTAAGTAGTTTGCCATCCCATCTTGAAAAATTAGGTAAGGTTGTTTCTTTCCATTTTGAGTAGTGAGTACGTGGGTTAAGATCTCATGTGCAATTATTTTTTGCAATCTGAGAGGGCTGAGCTTGCAGCCTGCTTTGATGAATATTTTGTTTGATTTATTGACACTGAAATTACCAATCATGCTTTGTTTGATTTGGACTTTCCAGTCCTTGAGGTTGTATTCTTCAAGAGTTTTTTTGATTTCAGATATAATTTCGGACTGCTCAAGTTTGGCGGTGTGTTTTTTGGCCTTGAGGGTGAGTAATTTCTTGGCGTATTTAAATTCTTGATAGGTGGGCTCTTTTATATATTTTGTATAAAAAAACTTCAGTTCAGGGTTCCCAATATTTTGAATTATATTTAGCATATTGAATAACTCTGCCTTTTTATCTTCAAACAGCCTCCCAACTGCTGAGTCATCACACAAAATACTCAGTAGCTCATTTTGCTTCTGATAGATGAGTTCCTCGTGTGTACTATATACAAACTGAGGATTGTAGCTTGAATCTTTTGCAAATTTATCTAGCTCTTGCGTCAGATTGAGTGGCTTGAGTTTTTCTACCAACTTAATACTTTTTGCTATTTGATTCATTTTGTAGTCTACCTCTCCATAGTTAATAGATGGTTTGATATAGACCTCAGTTGCTTTGTATGCTGTAGCCTTTGGGAGGTTGACCTTCTCTTTGGTCCTTTCAAAGTCCACCTTGTAATTTTCCAGAAACCTACGCCCCAATTGAATGGTCTGCTCCGCCAAGTTAGGGTTTTCTTTAAGCTTAACAACTTCAGAGATCTTGGCGATTTTGACTTTGATTTTAGATGATGTCTCCGATTCAAGCTCTTTAAATATATCAGAAGAGACAGAAGTGAAGTGATCGTTGGTAGAGATCTCAATTTGTGCTGTAAGCTTCTTATGCTTAGTGAGAATAGAAGCTCGTGAGTTAAATTTAATTACCGTCTGATCATTAACCTTTTCTTGTTTGTCTGTGTCAAAAAGTTGGCTGGAAATAAAAATGGGATTTTTGGCTTTTTTGATATTCAGATCATCAATCATCTCTAATCTTTTTTTGAGACCAATATTGTTTACAAACTGAATTTTGAGACCCGGCTTAGAATTTAGTTCGATCAGCACGGGGCCGTTTTTGGAAATGGCTATATCGCAGCCAAAGAAGGATATCTGAGTGATATTCGCTATTTGAACTGCCATTTCTAAAGCCTCTTTGTAATAGGGAATTTTGAATTTATTTATCAAATCCGAATGTACCAACTTGCCATTTTCATAGCATGTTTTGACTTTGCCTGATATTAAATCCACACCCAAGCCCCAAGCTCCAGCATTTAAATTTGCCTTACCTCCCGATGTCTTGTTTGGCAGGCGCATCATTGATAGGGCCGGAAAGCCCTTGTACATTATAATTCTAATATCTGGCAGTCCAATTGGTGCCAGCGCTGTTAGTGCAGGATGTGTATCTATCTTCTCTTCAAAAAAGGCGGTGTCTGGTAAGAAGCCCATAGAATAACGGCCGTCTAAGATATCTAATGTGTGTTTTTTGATCGAATCGACCGAATATGATTTATTACTGACGCTAATTAAATTGCCATCTTGCTTAGTTTGGAATGGGATGATGCCCTTACCCTGCGAACCTTTGTTGGGCTTGAGAACTGTTTTTGATGGTAGGTTAAAGAAATCAAAACGATTCAAGTCTTTGTGACTGCGTATAATGCCGTGTAGGCGTGGGACTCTAATTTGCCGCGCAGACAGAAAAAATTTTGTCTTGAGTTTACTGTTAGTAAACCTAGTACGTGACTTGTCCCAATCTACATACTTTTGATTTCTGAGATTAATTCCTAGATACTCTGATATTTTCATTATTCTTCGATGTTATCATTGTATTTTTTGAGCCTGTAGTATTCTGTGAGCTTGAGTCCCTTCCACTTTCCTAGGTATAAAATGCAAAATATAAATAAGATATTAATTTCTGGAGTGTAGATAAGGAGATTTTTGATCTCTACGAAGGCAAATCTGTATTGAAATATATTAAGCTCACCTCCCGCTAAAATGTAGGTGATTGTGCACAATAGAAATGTAGAAAGCACCTTGTGTGATCCAGTTTTGTACCCAGAAGAATAGATCTGTTTAGCAAAACTTTCTACCACAGTAATAAGAACTACTATCGGGAAAATGGCAAAGTTGATAATCTTGATTTGCTCGATATTGATATAGCCAGCAATTGAAACAATTAAAATAGCCAATAATGAGAAAATCGAGACAACTAGGGCGTTCTTTGCTAGGTAGTGTAATTTCAACCTAGTTATGATCTTATATGAGGCATAGGAAAACAAGTAGAGCAGAATGAAGATTGTAAAACCGGTCTTGATCCCAATATTCAAAAGTGCCAATGTCGTTATCAAAGGAGTATAGAATCCAATTGCTTCTAGACCTATCACCTGCTTGAGCACGGTGATAGAGAGTGCCAAAAACGGAATAATCACGAGTAAATATAGACTATTTTCATTAATCCCTTTGGACCTTAGAACCTCAAACAAATTTGATATAGGAAATAATGAGAGAACCCTCTGACTAGTATCTAGCACTTGATAGTCATGTTGTTGCTCTTGTAACTGCTCCAGAAATTTTTGATGTGAAGCCGACTCTAGTAATGTGTATAATGCTGGCTTTTTGACGATAAGGATTTGATTGATTCCCAGCAGCCTTTTGTCATTGTCAGTAAATTTTTTGCCGGTATTACTTTCAATGAGAAGTAATTTGACGTTATTGGCGCTGACAGCGAATTTGTGCCTGTATTTTTGCAAGACCTCCTTAGATAATCCACCCTTAGTCCAGTCTATTATATACTCATAATTGGCAATAGATTGTTTGTTTGGAAACTTTTGGAGAATAATTTCCGAGGCTATATTCGACGAAGGACTATTGTATGCACTTTTTATATTTACAAAGACACCAAAGCTTTCAGCGGTTTTTTTAAATTGTTCGATACTATCTTTTTTGGATATGTGATCTGTGAGCAATAAGATGTTTGTTTTGGAAACAAAAATTTCTTTCATAGAAGTGGTTTGAGTCGATTCGCTATCCTCTGTAGTTAGCTGGACCGTGTACTTGCCTGCTTTCTTATAGCGATGAACTACTTTTGTTCCCTGATCAAAGTTTTGGTTCCCGAAATCCCAGGAGTACTTGACATCTAACTCCTTATTCTCTGTATTAGAAAAACTCTGGGCTTCAAATAGAATTGGTTCATTGACCTTGGTAAATTCTTCAGAATTGATTAAACTATAAATGTCGGAGGAGTCTGCAGTGCTTGCGAAGCATGCAAGAGTACTTAGACAGATGGACAGTAAAAGTCCAAAAGAAATTATTTTTTTCAAATTCATAAGTAAATTTAATTCATGGAAATTCTATCTCAAGATAATCAAATTAGCAATGATCAGCCTGCTCAAGAAGAGTCAAAAGACTTGGGCTCTAATATGTCTGCTCCTCCCGCTCCCCCAAAGAAAATCCGCAAGCTGAGTCGCAAAAAAATGATTGCTGATATACGGGGCTTTAAGAATCAATTGGGACAGCGTAAAAATTTCAAAAAAGGCTCGGCATATAATTTGACAAACCTTTTTATTAAACTGTCAAAGCTAAACTTTACACTGATGAATATAAAATCTCTCTCAGATGAGGAGGTGTATGCAGTTTGGCAAGATATTATATCGAATAAATAGCTCTGCCTACTCTTTTGAACTCTGGATTCTTTTGTAGGTTTAGCGAAATAGTTCCTATTTTGACTTGTCTTCTTTTGAGTACCTCTTCGACAATCTCCTTTTTCTTCATTGGTCCGTTCTCGTTGAGAATCTCAAATATGACATCTTTGACAGTGCCTTTGGTATATCCCCAACTTTGTAGGGCATATAGGCCCCTGCCAACTAGGACAAAATCATCGTAACGTATTAGTTCGTTATGAACCGCCTCTACAGTTACCTGCTTATGATCAAACTGATTTTCGTGGATCAACTTGTTAATTGTACGGAAATGTAGCGGCCTGTGTGCTCTTTTGAGAATAATTATGGCTTTATCTTTAATGCTTTTTGGATTTACATTCCGCCATGAGGCTAGACCATAAACCCCCTCTAGATATTTAATTTCATTTGTAATCTCCAAGATGGCGGCAAACTGTTTGTATGAAAAGTCGAACTTTTTGCTGAGATGTGCGCATAGTTCCTCTATATCTAGAACCCTTTTGCTTGTTTTTAAGATATTTTGAGCCTCTTGGATAACCCCTTTAACGTCCTTCTCTGACATATTAGTATTTATGAACAGAGACTTATCTGTAATGACAGTCTTTTTAACTTCTGATAGAATGCTGGAAACTTTTAGGGATAGGTAAAATAAACCCATATATTGAGACTCCACGCCTTGACTCTCGAGGTATTTGACTATATTTTTTTCCGTGACAATATTGTCTTGACTTATAACAAATTGCTCAAGAAATATGATGATTTCTTTAATTTGAAAATTACTTTGATTTCTAGCAATTTTGGCAAGAGCTTTTTTCTCAATTTGTCTGACACGCTCTCGTGTAATATACATATCTTCTCCAATCGCCTGTAATGTCATTCTATATGGCACCTTGATTGCATTTCTCTTCTCAATTACTTCCAATTCCTTATTTGATAAGATAGCCCTGATTTCTCCCAAGTACTCGCTATATAGATCTTTTACATTATTGATTATCGTAGTCATATTTTTATAAGTTTTATAGTTTGCTATTATATATTAGTTTTGACATAAGTCAAATCTAAATTGAGAAAAAAATGGTGCCGTGGAAGAGACTCGAACTCTTACAGGTTTCCCTACTGGTTCCTAAGACCAGCGCGTCTACCAATTCCGCCACCACGGCACTAAATGTAAGATGATTTTAGTAAATTAAATTTTGTTAAGCAAGCTTTTTTTTGTTTTTTTTCACGGCAGTATTTTGCTAGAATTTTTTTGACTAATTTTTACTATGAATTTCATCAATATTCACAATCACACGCATTATAGTTTGCTTGATGCATTGAGCAGACCTAAACAACTGGCCTTATTTGCAAAGACCAACAATCAACCCGCTATAGCTATTACCGATCATGGCAACCTATATGCTGCCTGTAAGTTTTTTAAAGCTTGTAAGGCAGAAGGTGTCAAGCCAATTATTGGATGTGAGTTTTATGTATCCAAGGATAGGTTCATTAAGGACTCAACCAATAGATATTGCAACACTATTTTGCTATATGCAAAAAATCAGCAGGGATATTTAAATTTAATAGAGCTAGTTTCTAAGTCTTATCTGGAAGGATTCTATTATGTGCCAAGAATTGATAGAAAACTATTATCTGGTCATACAGAAGGGCTTGTATGTGTCTCTGGTGGCATCCAATCTGAGCTTTCGGAGTCCATTCTGGCTGAAAACGATGAAAAAACTGCTAATTGTATTGAGTTTTACAAGCAAAATTTTGATGAGTATTTCTTAGAGATTCTCCCAGAATCCACCCATGAAAAACAAAAGATGCTAAATCAAAAAGTACTTGAACTCTCCCAGCACCATGATTTGCCTGTGCTGATAGGTTGTGACTCTCACTATATAAACAAGGAGGATAAACAGCCCCACGACGTACTGGTCTGTATTCAGTCGGGTAGAAGTCTTGACACTCAAGACCGCCCCAGATATGCGGGTGATATGCATCTAAGGACCTTAGAGGATATCCAAGAAGAATTTTCCGACTTGGAAATACAGCCGTTCTTAGAGAATCTCGAACAGTTTCAATCTCTGTTTGACTTAGAAATAGCATTTAATCAAAATTTGCTACCCAAGTTCGATACACCAGACGATATACCAGTAGATAAATTCCTGCGGGATCTCTGCGAGCAAGGCCTGGAGGATAAATATGCAGAGCAGGAGAAAAAGACCGCTTATGAACGCCTAGAATATGAATTATCCGTCATTGAGAGTATGGGTTTCGTTGATTACTTTTTGATTGTCTGGGACTTTGTCAAATTTGCCAAGGATCGTGGAATTATGGTTGGACCCGGACGTGGATCAGCTGCTGGATCGATCATTGCTTACTGCCTAGACATAACGACTGTAGACCCCCTCAAATATGGCCTGTATTTTGAAAGATTTCTAAACCCCGAACGTGTCAGTATGCCTGATGTCGATATTGACTTTGCAGATACCCGCAGAGAAGAAGTGATGGACTATGTAGTTGAGCGTTATGGGCGGCTGAATGTCGCTCAGATCATCACGTTTGGAACGATGTCCGCTAAAGCAGTAGTTAGAGATGTGGGACGGGCTCTTGGCATGGAATACACCACAGTTGATAGGGTTGCAAAATTAATCCCACCACCAGTCTTCGGGAAGTATGAACCACTGAAAAAATCTGTTGAAGACGCCCCCGAACTGTCCATGGCCTACAAAAATGAGGAGCAGACCAAAGAACTAATGGACTACGCCATCAAACTCGAGGGCACGGTCCGCCATACTGGAACCCACGCCTGTGCTGTGATTATTGCCCAAGAACCCCTGACAAATTTCACACCTTTGCAGCCTGCTAGCGGACGAGAGAACTCAATTGTGACCCAATATTCCATGAAACCCCTTGAAGAAATTGGTCTTCTGAAAATGGATTTCTTGGGATTAAAAAACTTAACAATTTTGGAAATCGCCCTTGATAATATCAAGCAAAGGCATGGTATTGAAATTGATATTGATAATATCCCCCTAGATGACAGTAAAACATATGAGCTTCTGACAGTTGGCCTGACCACAGGCGTCTTTCAATTGGAGTCCAATGGTATGAAGCGCTACCTAAAAGAGTTAAAGCCAAGTCGACTGGAAGATATTATTGCAATGAATGCCTTGTACAGACCTGGTCCGATGGATTATATCCCGCAATATATTAATGGGAAGCATGATCCAACAAGTATCAAATATATGCACCCTGTGTTTGAGCCTATCCTCGAGGAGACCTACGGAGTTGGTGTCTATCAAGAGCAAATTTTGAGAATTGCCAGGGACTTTGCTGGCTTTTCTTTGGGAGAGGCTGATTTGCTTAGACGTGCGGTGGGTAAAAAAATTCCAGAACTGCTAGCGGAACAAAAGGCTAAATTTTGTGATGGAGCCAAGGCCAGCGGACATGATCCCGAATTTGCAGCGAAGGTATTTACGGATGTGATCGAACCATTTGCGGGTTATGGTTTCAACAAAGCTCATGCAACTTGTTATGCCTATATTGCCTACCAAACAGCCTATCTCAAGGCCAATTATACCACCGAATTTATGGCAGCTCTATTGACTGCAGACCTAGAATCTACCGACCGTGTCGTTATAGAAATTCAAGAGTGTGATGATTTGGGGATCAATGTATTGTCGCCGGATGTTAATGAAAGCTCTGTAAATTTCACAGTCACAGATGAAACAACTATTCGATTTGGACTTGGAGCTATTAAGGGTCTTGGCACCAAAACCGTAGAAAAGATCATAGAAATTCGTAATGAGCTGGGCAAATTTGAGTCGATTGAAGATTTCGCCCAAAAAACACCTCCAGAACTTTTGAATAAAAAAACTATTCAAGCCCTGGCTTACGCAGGTGCTTTTGATAAGTTTGGCTCTCGACATCAAATTGCAAATTCTTTTGATATTATTAATAAGTACTCGAAGCAATATTCCCAAATGCGTAATGCCGGCCAAGGATCATTATTTGATATGGTTGATGGGCCGAGCCAGGCTGACAACCTCTCTCTCGTACCGAGTGAAGCCCTGTCTGACTTTCAGATCCTTTCAAAAGAAAAGGAAGTCTTGGGTTTGTATGTCTCTGCCCACCCACTCAAGGGCTTGGGATCGTATCTGGCTCAAAAGTATTTGCAGATTTCAAAAATTGGAGAAGATGATATAGATAAAAAAGTTAAACTATGTGGCATGGTCACAAATGTGCGTAAGTTTTATACCAAAAACTCCAAACAAATGATGACCTTTAGCCTGGAAGATCTTACGGGAACCATCGATGTGGTTTGTTTTCCGCGTAATATGAGTGCCTTGAAAACAGAAATTAACGAAGATGATTTTTTTGTTTGCTATGGAAATATCTCTAAACGTGATAACTTTCAGCTAATGCTAAATCAAGTTCAAAAGGTGTCTCTGGATGTTATGAAAACAAGTGCCTTGCAGTCTGAATCTTTTGATCATGTCAAGGAGGATTTTGTAATTGAAATCCCCTCTAATGTCTCCAAGCCAAACCTCTCTAAACTCAAACAGATATTAAACGACAATCCTGGTGAGACCCCTGTTAAGCTAATTGTAAACGCTGATAGCCCCAAGCCTAAAACTATTTCTTTAAAGTCTGGACTAACTTTATCTCCCTCTATAAAATCTCAAATAATGACTTTACTAAAGTAGTCGTTTTGAGGTAATTTTATTATAGTATTAATTGAAATTTTCATGAAAAGAACACACTATTTAAATGAATTAAATTTATCACATATCGATCAACAAGTGAGCCTCTCGGGATTTGTGCATAGGCGCCGTGACCATGGAGGATTGATATTTATCGACCTAAGGGATCGTTATGGTGTGACCCAGATAACCTTTGACCCAGAGGTTTCTGAACAAGCACACAACCTTGCAAACTCTTTGCGTTCTGAGTTTGTAATTAATATTAAAGGCACTGTTATTAAGCGGCCGGATGGTATGCAAAACAAACAACTCCCGACCGGTGAGATAGAAATCTCAGCCTCAGAATTAACAATATTAAGTGCTGCCAAGACGCCCCCATTTGAAATTGAGTCCCAAATAGAACCCGGCGAAGACATCCGCCTTAAATATAGATATCTCGATCTCAGGCGTACCCGTCTGCAAAACAATATTCAACTACGGCATGATATTATATTGAATATTAGAAATTTCTTGTCTGCAAATAAATTTATGGAGATTGAAACCCCTATTCTAATTAAGGGAACGCCGGAGGGTAGTCGTGAATACATTGTACCTTCAAGGATTTATCCTGGTAATTTTTATGTACTACCTCAATCGCCTCAGCAACTTAAGCAGCTACTGATGGTGGCTGGTATGGATAAGTATTTTCAAATTGCTAGATGCTTCCGTGATGAAGATTTGCGAGGTGACAGACAGCCAGAATTTACACAGTTGGACTTGGAAATGTCTTTTGTAGACCAAGAAGATGTTATAAGTCTAAATACACAAATGATTTTAGATATTATCAAAACACAACGACCAGATGTTTCTCTGCGATTCCCAGAGCCTATTCGGTTGACTTATGATGAGGCTATGAATAAATATGGTTCTGACAAGCCAGATTTGCGTTTTGATTTGGAATTTGTGGATGTGACAGATGTTTTTGCAAAATCTGAATTCAAGGCTTTTGCCTCTGTGGTTTCAAGTGGTGGTGTGATCAAGGCCCTAAAAGCCCCAAATAGTGCCTCTACACTATCACGTAAAGTAATTTCTGAGCTGGAGGCCAAGGCTAAAATATATAAAGCCAAGGGTTTGGCCTATATTATTAAAGAAAATGGTGAGTTGAGATCTCCGATTATTAAATTTATGGCAGACTCAGAGGTACAGGCGGTTGTAGATGCTGTTGGACTAGCCGATAATGACGTGGTGTTCTTCATGGCAGACGAGTTTGATATTGCCTGTAATTCACTTGGGGCTGTGCGATCGGAACTGGGTAAATTGCTTGGTTTAATTGATCCTAAAGAATATGCATTATTGTGGGTGACAGACTTTCCTATGTTTGAAAAAAACGACGATGGGACGTTACAGGCCTGTCATCATCCATTTACCTCCCCGCTTGTTGATGATATTTCTGACCTAAAGACTAAAGCACTAGAGATCAAATCTATTTCGTATGATGTTGTTTTGAATGGTTATGAAATTGGCGGGGGCTCTGTTAGAATTCACGACCCCGAATTACAAAAAGCTTTGTTTGAGGCTCTTGGTATATCTGATGAGCAAGTAGAGCAAAGATTCGGCCATATGCTGGATGCTTTTTCCTATGGTGTTCCACCTCACGCTGGTATTGCTTGGGGACTTGATAGACTTGTTATGATTCTCGCAGATGAGCCAATTATTGGTGAGGTGATTGCATTTCCAAAAGAATCTAACGCCAAAGATACTATGCTTGGAGCTCCATCTCCGATCGATCCAGACTTGTTAGAT
>CAYYFV010000005.1:0-10644 GCA_964471455.1 uncultured Candidatus Peribacteria bacterium
TCGTTAAAGCTAATATTTAGTCCAGTAATGTCGTCAGTATTGCCACTATCACTTGTAATACCGATGTCTCCACCAGCAAGGTTAAATGTGTTTCTATCGCCATCGGCACCAATTGTGGCACTGTTGGCATTGATTGTTAGTGTTTCTGAGAGAGTCGATCCTTTGAGTGCCACACTTGCGGCAGCAATGTCGACTGTGTTTGTGAAAATTACGTCATCAATGGTCACCTGTGTATTGACGGTAAAGGCTTGGTTGAAAGTTGTGTTGTCGCTACCGTTAATGGTAATAATTTCGGTCCCTACAGGAACTTGAGTCATAGCAGATGTATGATTGTCGAAAGTTATAATTTCTCCAGCAGCAGCTTCGGATAAGGCAAATGAGTACTGAGCAGCTCCATAGTATTTGTTGGGACCGGCATTGCTTGTAATGTCGTAGTTTTGTGCAGCACAATCATCATTGTTAGCTGTACACCAAGGTGCATATTGTACAAATTCTGTGTTGTTATTAACCTGGGCTATTGGATCTTTTCCATCTGCAACACCCCAGTAGTTTTTAATTGCTTCTACTTTTGCATTTATATCGCTATTTGTAAGACCAAGTGTATTACTTTCTAAATTGTTATATGTAATTGTTACTGTCGAGGCGTTGACTGCATTATCAATAGTGATTGCAGATGCCAGGCCGCTGAGAGTATTTTTGTCTGCCCAGTTGTCATCGGTGCCAATTGTATGGTTAAGACCACCTACCAGATGAATACCAATACCAGCCGCTCCGCTTGAGCTTATATCGGACTGCCTTATGACAGCAGTACCAGAAGCGATTTTAATACCAGTTGCAATTGGTGTGGTCATGTCGTTATCTGTAAGGGTGAGCGTTCCACCACCAAAGTCATCTTTAAGATCAATTCCAGTATATGCACTAGCATCTCCTGAACTAAAATCATTATTTGTAATACTTAAAGCTGCATAGCCTCCTGCCGCATTGGCAGAAGTAATACCAGTGTCGCTACTAGATAATGTATATGTATTACCAGTAATAGAAGCACCAGTTGCTGCTACATTTGTTGTTGCAGTAATAGCATTACCAGAAAGAATAGCACTGGTGGAGCTAATAGTAACTTCGCCATTTAGGTCTGAGTTTTGGATTGTAGCACTTGCAGCATTAATTGCGATAGTAGAGTTAACTGTAACATTGTCTACTAATGTTGTGGCAGCTCCTATGGTTAGGGCAGCTGCCATGCTACCATTGGTAAACGAAGAATTAATATCGTTGACAGCCACCGTGTTAGCGAATTTACAATCTGTAAAGTCTACATTGCTACCAGCAATAGTTAAACCTGCAGTAAAGTTAGTATAATTACCTGCGTCATCGGTGTCGCTACAAGTGATTGTTAAATCATCACTGACGGCACTAATTGTTGCTAGAGCATAATCTCCACCGTCCATTGTAATTACGGCAGATTCTTCGGTAGCAGTGACTTCGTCGAAAGCCCGTTCTACTTGATTTCGGCCATAGTACTTGTTGGATCCAACATTCGGATTCACAAGTATATCTTGATTAAATGCAGCACATGCAACTGCTGTACACCATTGACCGTAATTTATTTTTGTGTGGTCGTTAACTGTGGGTTCAGCATCTGTGCCCCACCAGTTTTTTTCGGCAGTTAGGATGGCATCATCACTGTTTGTGATAGCAACTGTATTATTAGTTATTTTATTGAACTCTATAATTAAGGTAGATGCATCGAGAGTGTTATCTATTGTAATTGCCGATGCAAGGTCCGTGAGAGTGTTAGGATTACCAGTAGAACCAACTCTATGGTCAGTACCACCAGCAAAGTTAATACCGATACCAGCGCCACCAGCGGAATCAATGTCTGAGTTTGTGATGGTGGCTGTACCAGAGGCAACTTTAATACCAACAGTGATAGGAGTGGTCATGTCGTTATCAGCCATGGTGATAGCGTTGTCTACACCGAAGTCATCACCAAGATCAATACCAGTATAGGCACCTGCGTCTGAAGAGGCGAAATCGTTAAAGCTAATATTTAGTCCAGTAATGTCGTCAGTATTGCCACTATCACTTGAAATACCGATGTCTCCACCAGCTAAGCTAAAAGTATTACGGTTTCCGGACGTACCAATTGTAATATTGTTAGCATCAATTGTTAATGTCTTTGTGATGTCAGAGTTTTTAATTGTAGCAGCTGCAGTAATATCTGTATCTGTATCGATGTTTACGTTATCTAAAGTGGCTGCTGCCGAGATAGTTAGAGCAGTATCAAAGGTAGCATTGTTGTCACCTGTGAATGTAACTGCTTGATTAATGTTTTTACTTGCGTATGTTCTATCATTAAAGAAAGTATATGTATCTGCACCAGTCGATTCGCTTAAGGCTCTATCGAACTGACTTTCACCATAAAACTTATCGTTACCAGCACCGTTTGATGCAAGGTCCAGAATAATATCTGAGTTAAATGCATCACAGTCATCTGTAGTACACCATTGACCGTAATTTATTTTTGTATGGTCGTTGACAGTTGGTTCTGCATCTGTCACATCTGAATGCCATCTGTTTTTTTCGACATCAACAATTGCATCATCTGCGTTGTGAATAGCATTGCTGTTGTCTGAGATTTTATTGTATTTAATCGTTAGTCCTGATGCGACAACATCATCTGTAATATATATACCAGATGCAAAACCTGTGAGTGTGTTTGCATCACCAATTGTGCCACTAGTACCTATTACATGGGCAGCGTTTCCACTTAAGTAGATTGCAGAGTGGGCTTGTCCAGCTCCAGTCCCTTTAGTTAATCCGGCCGATGTAATGCTATTTTTAGTTAGTGTCGCTACAGAGTCACCGGCAATTTTGATACCGTAGTTGATTTTCTCTGTCATGCTATTATTTGTGATAGTCATGGTACCACCAGTGAAGTGAGTGCCAAGATCTATACCATTGTAGTCATCTGCAGCAGAGGCTTCGAAACTATTATCTATAATACTGATAGCAGCATATGTGCCAGCACCAGCAGAGACGATACCAGTGTCATCATTGGCAAGAGCAAATCGATTACCATTGCTTGCGGTCCCGATATTGACGCCAGTTGATTGGACACTGAGGGTTTTGCTAATATCGGAATTTTTAATTGTAGTTGCAGCTGTAATTGTCGTGTCTCCAGTGATATTAACATCATCTAGAGTGGCAGCTGCCGAGATTGTGAGGGCTGTACCAAAGGTTGCATTGTTGTTCCCTGTGATGGTGACAGCTTCGTTAATATCTTTGCTGGCATAAGTGATTGCATTGTCAAAAGTGAGCACATCGCTTGCGTTGGCTTCGGTCAAGGCTCTATCAAATTGTCCAGCACCATAATATTTAGATTGAGTTGTATTGCTAATATCCTGAGTAAATGCACTACAGTCGTTGGCAGTACACCAAGGAGCATAGTCAACAAAGTTGGCATTGTTATCGACTTCGGCAATTGGATCTGTCGTGACACTGAAGTAGTTTTTGATTGCTGACACCACTGCATTTGCGTCGTTGTTATCAATTTCTAGGGTGTTGTCAGTAGAAAAGTCATTAAAATTAATATTGACTGTAGAAGCATCGACGGTATTGTTGTCAATTTGGATAGCAGCTGCTAAGTTCGAAAGTGTATTTCTGTTGGCCCAGTTGGCTGCATTGTCTGCACCGTTGGTAGTACCAATTTGATGTGCCGTACCACCAGCGAGTTGGATACCAACTCCGGCAGCTCCAGCAGAAGTAATATCTGACTTGGTAATGGTGGCTGTACCAGAAGTTAAATTAATACCCGTGGCAATTGTGCCAGTCATATCATTGTTTGTCAGAGTAATTGCGTTTGTACCAAAGTCATTTAATAGGCTAATACCTGTATAAGAACCCCCACCATTTAATTCAAATGTATTATCTGTGATCTCTAGACCTGTATAGCTATTACCCCCATCAGCGGAGGTAATCCCGATATCTCCATTGGACAAACTAAATGTATTGTCACTAACGGTTGCTCCATTGGCAGCAATTGTAATTGTTTTTTCAATGGTACATGTACTGAGGGTGGCTGCGGCACTGATTGTAAAATCTACACTAATTTTTCTATTAGTTGAGTCACAGCTTAGTGTTGCCGATGCAACGTCTAGGTCTTTATCTCCGGCAGCCATGTCGGATGTGATATTTCTTTGGACTGTAATGGTACTTACGTTACTTACTGCGAAAGCCTCGCTTGGGAGAGTGTGGTATCTGGTGGTTGATCCATCGTTACTACTTATTCTAAAATCTTGACTACTACCATTTGCGGCAGTGTAAAAAGGTGAATATTGGACTGTGCCGTCAACTTGCATGGTCCCTGCTATCGATGAATCGTAGTCATCGATAGGGCCATCTGCATCGTTGAACCAGTTGTAATCTGCATTTATGCTTGTACTATCGTTATTATCGATTGCTATTTCAGTGTTGTTTCCTGCTCCATCGTCTATAAATTGATTTAAATTGTCGGTTGAATCGTTGGAATTTAGAATAAATTCACTATCACTATTTATCGAGCCATCTGCTAATTTAATTGCTGTATCGCCATCATTCATATTGAATGTAGAGGCATTAATTGTTAAAACTGTGGCACCACTTGTCGTGTCATTTTTTAAAATCCCAATTGTATTTGTGACAAATGAGCTAAGGTTGGTTATGGTTGCTGTTTCTGACTCAGAATCTATTTGAATACCTGTATTACAATTTTTTGTATTTAAATCAGTTATTGTGGTTGATCCGTCCACTAGCTGTAGTCCTATGTTAAACCCATCAATAGTATTTCCATTGCTGGCCGTTCCGATTGGTTGTGCACTGTTGTTGTTGAGTATGACACCTGTGTTGCTGTTTCCGTTATTTCCGTCGGATGTAATTGAGTTGTTTTTGATTTGGCTGGGTGTGGCACCAGTAGAGTTGATACCCGTTTGAATATTACCAGTAAGTGTATTTGAATTAATAATTGCATTGGCTCCACTAGATGTAATACCTGTGTAGTATGCAGTTTCTCCACTACCGAGTTGCAGTGTATTGGAACTTATAGTAGTTCCGCTGTGCGCAGATGTAACTAATGTATTGGCTCCATCTGAGTTGATCGTGTTTGCTGTGATGGTTGTATTGATACCATTTGTTGCTATTGCTGTTTGGGTCGCGGTCATGACAATATTACATTCTCTAATAGTAGATCCTGCACTAACTAAAAAGGCATTTGCTTGATTTGTTTCAATAGTGGCTCCATTACAGTCCAATGTGACATCGGCTCCACCGTTACCAGTGACGGTAATTTGAGCATCAAACACATATTTATCAGATGTATTAGTTAATTGAACGATTTCTCCGGAGTCGGCATTTCCCAATGCGGTATTTACGTCGGAAGCTGTTTCGTCACAGACCCCATCATCGGGGGTTGTGTCCGTACAGGCGATAGTTGCATTTGCAGCTTCGGTTTTTAGGGTAGGTGATAGTGGGGCAAGTAGCCCAACAAACAGTACTAATATAAGTCCTGTTAATTTAATGCTCCATTTGGTATTCATCTAATATTTAGTTAGTTTTAAAATTTGGATATCATATAATAATAACATTTTTTTGACATAAAGTTAATAATGTAGGAAAGAATGCTCTTGACAAAAGGAAAATGTTACAAGTACTCTTCTGTAAGCTTGAGAAACGCTTGTGTTTTTTTGATTGAACTTGTATTTTGTCTGCGAATTAAGTAATATTATGCATTTAAAATCAAGATTTGTTGTCTGGCTTTTGCTTTCTGATTTTTTGGCTGTGATGGTGGCATTATTTGTGTCGTATTTTTTTCGTGGTTCTGATTTTGGTCTGACCTTTTTGGCGCCTGTGGCTGATAACTATTTGGAAAGCATTGTGTTTGTTAAATATAGTTTGAAGTTTTATGTCTTGTTTTTGTTTTCAGCTGTGATGGCTGGTTTGTATAGGTTTAGTTTGTTGGAGAGTTTTGTAGCGCAGATGAGATCTCTCATCAAAACACTTTTTGTGGCTTTGAGTTTGTTTGTTTTTTATTATTTTTTTAAGCGAACATTTGTCTTTTCTAGGTTTGTGATTTTGATGACTTTTTGTTTGTTATTTGTGATTGTTTTGGCGACTCGATATTTGTTTTTTAGATATTATAAATACCTGTTGAAACATAAGTACCAAAAGCCTTTGGTGGTATTTTGTAACTCTGCAGAGTTGTTGAACCAACTTTTGCTATCTAGGAGGGTTTTTGATGGTTTTGAGTGTTTGGGTTATTATTCTGAGAAGAATTTGAAAGTAAACTTGAGATATCTTGGCAGGTTTAATCCTGATTCTAAAAAACATTGTGCCAAGTTACAATCTTCAATTTTGCAGTTGGGTAATTTGGGTCCAGAGTTAGAAGCTTGGTTGTTGGATCGGGCGCGTTTTAATCAGTTGGAATATTATTATGTGTCTCATATGCAAGTTTTTAGCCAGAAGTTATTGGATTTGCAGTTGCGTTTTGGCTTGCAGTCCTTGCATTTGACTCAGACTACTATTTATCAATGGCCTGGTTTGTTTAAGCGGTTTTTTGATATTGTAGTTGCCGGGCTACTTTTGTTGCTGTTGTTACCTGTCTGGGTTGTTTTGCCGTTGTTGATTAGGTTGGATTCTCAGGGAGGTGTGTTTTTTAAGTATTTAGATGATGGGTCGATAGTCAAACGTGTCGGTTATAAGGGGCAACTTTTTTATATGTTGAAATATCGTACTATGAAACCAAAAACTCATGAGATGCGTTATGAGCAGTTGTCATCTGAGAATACGAGAGGAGAGTCACCCTTGGTCAAAATTATAGATGACCCACGTGTTACTAAGTTAGGTCAGTTCTTACGACGGTATGATATAGATGAGCTGCCACAACTATGGAACGTGCTGAAGGGGGATATGAGTTTGGTTGGACCACGCCCACATTTACCAGAGGAGGTGTCTAAATATAAGAAACACCACAACTTTGTTTTCACGGTCAAGCCTGGAATTACTGGTTTGAGTCAGGTGAGTGGACGTTGTAAATTAGACTTCGAAAAAGAAGTCGAGTTAGATACTTACTATATAGAGAATTGGTCTTTATGGTTGGATTTGAAAATTTTGTTTAAGACTGTAAAAGTAGTTTTGACTAAAAATAATTCTTGAATTTTGTTTAAATAGATTGTTATTTTTGGTTGAATGGATTAAATTAAATGGTGATATGTAATTGTGCCTATGGTTTTTCATCAAATAGCAAATTTTATTTCTGGAGATTCGAATGCTAAAACATTAAAAAAAGCTCAGAGGTTGGTACCCAAAATTAATGAGTATTTTGACAAGTATAATTCTTTGTCTTCCAGGCAGGAATATTTGGCGGTTTATAATGATTTAAGGATTAGACATTTAGAGCAGGGTGAGAGTTTGGATGATTTGTTGCCGGAGGTTTTTGGCTTAGTGAAATCTGCTTGTAAATTTATGCTTGGGACCGAATTTGAGTTGTCTCATAATATTGTGAAATGGAATATGGTTCCATATGATGTGCAGTTAATAGGTGGTGCAATTTTGCATACCGGGAGTATTGCCGAGATGAAAACCGGTGAGGGGAAAACTTTGGTTTGTACTTTACCTATTATTTTGAATTGTTTGGCAGAGAGGCCGGTGTTTGTCGTGACTGTTAATGAGTATCTTGCCAAGCGTGATAGTGAATGGATGGGCTGTTTGTACAAGTTTTTTGATTTGACTGTCTCGAATGTGTTTTCTGGTCAGGATCCAGAGGCCAAGAAGCAAGCTTATGCCTGCAATGTGGTTTATGGTACTAATAATGAATTTGGATTTGATTATCTGCGTGATAATATGGCTGCCTCCATCGATAATGTTGTGCAGAAGGATTTGTATTTTTGTTTGATAGATGAGGTTGATTCGATTTTGATAGATGAGGCCCGGACTCCATTGATTATCTCGGCTCCAGATCAAGAGTCAACTGATCAATATAAAGTTTATGCTTCTTTGGTTGAGACTTTGGTCGAAAATGATCATTATAATTTGGATGAGAAGTTGAGAGTGGCGACTCTGTCTGAGTCTGGGGTGGAGAAAATTGAGTCTGCTCTGAAAATTGACAACATATATGCGGAGGGTGGTTTTCGAATTGTGCATCATATAGAGCAAGCTCTCAAGGCAAAGGCTTTATTCAAGAAAGATAATGATTATGTGATTAAAGATGGAGAAATTGTTATTGTGGACGAGTTTACCGGTAGATTGATGCCAGGACGTCGATATTCTGAAGGCTTACATCAGGCTATTGAGGCCAAGGAAAGGGTTGAGATTCAAAGGGAAAGCCGGACCTTGGCGTCAATTACTTTCCAAAATTACTTTCGCTTGTTTGATAAGTTGTCTGGTATGACTGGTACGGCCAAGACTGAAGAGGAGGAGTTTTTCAAGATTTATGGTTTGCCAACGGTGGTGTTGCCTACAAATAAGCCAATTCAAAGGCAGGATCTGCAGGATTTTATTTATAAAACCAAAAAAGCCAAGTACTTAGCAATTGCCGATACGGTTGCAGAACTATATAAGAAACAGCAGCCGGTTTTGATTGGTACTGCAAGTGTTGAGCAGTCGGAGATTTTGTCGGAGGTATTTAAGCTGAAGGGTATCCGTCATGAAGTACTGAATGCCAAAAATCACGCTCGAGAGGCTGATATTGTAGCAGCAGCTGGTCAGAAGGGCGCGGTGACAATTGCCACGAATATGGCCGGGCGTGGTACCGATATTCAGCTTGGAGATGGTGTGTATGATTTGGGGGGGCTTTATATTATTGGTACTCAAAGGCATGAATCTCGGCGTATAGATAATCAATTACGTGGTCGTTCTGGTCGTCAGGGCGATGTGGGTGTTTCACAGTTTTATTTATCTTTAGAGGATGATCTGATGCGGATCTTTGGTGGAGAGAGAGTGAGTAAGGCTATGACTGCCTTGAATGTGCCTGAAGACACTCCCATTCAAAGTAAGTTTATTTCTTCTGCGATCGAAAAATCGCAAAAACGTGTCGAAGGCAGAAATTTTGATATGCGTAAACATGTTGTGGAGTATGATGATGTTATTAATTATCATCGTGAAATTGTTTATAAAAATCGGCGCGAGATTCTTCGGGCTGAGAATTTGGAGGTGTATGTTTTTGAATATTTCCGTGAGCTTGCCAAAAACATTGTCTTGCAGCATAAAAATGGCAAGTCTTTTGACTACAATGAAATTCTTGAGACTGTCAACTCAATTCATGTTTCTGCTGTTAACCCATTGGTTGTCGGTCAGTTGACGGATTTTGATAAGGTGGATAATTTTGCGAAATTTATTTTTGATTATTTAGTGGCGGAATTTAATAGTTTGAAAAAAGTGATTACATCACAAGATTCAAATAGTGTCCTGCGCTTTTTGTATTTAAGTACCATAGACACTTTTTGGATGGAACATATTGATGATATGGGGTATCTTCGACAGAATGTTTCCTTGCATGCTTATGGGCAAAAGGATCCTTTGATAGTTTATAAGCAAGAGGCGTATTTACGGTTTAAGGATCTGTTAATTAAGATCAAATTTGGCTTTGTTTCCTCAGTATTCAAGGTCTTGAATCAAAAATAATCTTTACATTTGAATTTTGATGTGTTTAATTAAGGTTGGTAATATTTATACCTTGTTTAACTAAATGAGAAAAGTGATTGATGCATTTGCAAATCTTGATGGTACGGAAGGTCGTGTAGAGGATTCGGGGATGGAGTGTGGGTCTGGGGGGTTTTCTGGGCGATCTAATGTAGTGGTTGAGAGGACAGGCTATGAGAGTTTGAAAGATGTGCAAGCCAATGTTAAGGAATTAGTTGGTCAAGCAAAAAAGAAGTATATTGGGGCGGGAGCGGCTGATCAGCAGCCGCTGAGTGCTATGACGCCAAAGTATGATAACTTTCCTTTGTGGTTGGAGCAATTTTTATTGTCTGATGTTCCTGTGTCCGCTCATACGCATTTTCAGAAATTGGTGAAACAAGAAGAGTTAGAGGGATTTGATCACGTGCAGGCACGAGGGGTTTTGCAGCAGCAGGCTGCACTTTCTTCATATGCTCTTGAGTCAACTTTGTTTCCTTCTTATGCTAAGATGCATGCTTTGGTTGCATATTATATGTATAGAAAGTGTTTAGCTGTAGATGCTAGTTCTGCAATCACTCTGCCTGATAGAGATCAGGAGTCAGTATTTTATTGGGATTCGAGTTGGATTTATTCAGGTAAAGGTGCGGAGATATATTCTGGTCTTGTAAGGGGTGCTCAGGGGGGAGAATATGGGGCTATTTATCGTGCTACAAATCAATTGTTTACGAGTTTGCTTATGGACGTGCAGAAAACCTTTGTTCATCAGTCAGCTGAGAAATCTTTTACCAGAGGGCTGATGCTAATTGGTCCATCGGATTATGAGCTGGGAGAGGTTCTTGACATGCATCTTAAGGTTAATAGTAAGGATATATCTGGTCAAGAGAAGGCAGTTGGATTGTATGTTTTGACTCAAAGTTTGCAAGAAATTATAAGGTTTTCTTCTTGGACTGGTGTGGGTTCGCCATTGTTAGATGTGGTCATTGAGGGTGCTGATGT
>CAYYFV010000005.1:10717-16445 GCA_964471455.1 uncultured Candidatus Peribacteria bacterium
ATGTGCGGGATTTTGTTGGGGTGTCTCGTCAAGATAATTTTGGGATGGATACTATCATGAAGGGTTTAACTTCAGGTAACTTTTCAGAAGCGGAAATTGTTGAGTTGGCGAAGAAGTGTACTAGGCCGCACGATCAGTTTTATATAGACTTTCAAGAGCCCTCTGAGGATATGTCTTCGGTAATTAAGGCTTATGAGGATGAGTCTATTGTTCGTTTGGTTTCTTACAACTTTAAACATTGGTTGCAACGTATGGGGGTTGCAGATAAATATCTCCAGAATTTTGAATCACATGTAAAGGTGCTTGCAGCTGATTATGTAGATCCAGAGTTGGCTTATGCCAAGCCCGTTGTTCATTGTGTCGATTTGGATGCTGTTGATCCAGATATCTTGAAGATTATGAAGGGTGTAGGTTGTTCTATGCCTAAGCATACTGTCTTGTGTCGATCGACACGAAGGGATAAGGAGGGTTTTTTGGAATATTTGAAAGGGCAAGGGATTTCTGCTCGTCGGAGTATTCAGGCGGACCCAAGAGATGGTTCTGGGATGATTCATGGTTGTGTATTTGGAGCTGAGAGCGAGTAGGTCTAGTATGGTATAGATTTAGATTGGTGGTTTTTTGAAGATTGATTGAGTTTCTATTGATTAAGTTAAACTCCAGATGATTTTGTGGAGGGTTTTTATTGACTCTGCTAGTTCTGAGTTTTGAATGAGGATGCCGAATGTATTGTCGGGTGAGAAATTGGTAATTATTGTTTTATCTCCGATGCATTGGATTTCTACGCTTAGGTTGTAGTCAGTTTTGATATATTTTACCGTTCTCAGTGATTCGGAATCTTTGAAGTATGACTGGTGTTTATCTGCCTTGTTTGTACTTGAAATATAAATAATTTTGGCTTCGATTTGTTTTTCTATTCTTTCTTGTACATATATAGTCTCTAATGTGTGGAGGAGTTTTTCTGGGATTTGGGCTATGTTTAGGAAGCTATATATGAGCCTGTCGTCTGTTTTGAGTGTTTCTAGGTAGAGATTAATTATGCCATCGATTCCCTTGTAGTATTTGGTTGTGGTGCTGCCTGTGTTTTCTTTTTTGATTGCTTCGAGGTATGGCATGTTGTTTTGGATCATGTTTTGTTGAATGACAAGTTCGTTTTGGCGCTTGTTTAAATATGTAATGAGGCTGTTTGGTTCTTGGGCTTCAAAAAATTGTATGTTGCTTTCAGTATGAGTTGTAATGAGTCCCTTTTCCCTGAGGTTTTCTAAGATAAGGTAGCAGGTGGATCGATTGATTTGGGTTTTGTTGGCGATTGTGGTGGCTCCTTGGGCACCCATTTCGAGTAAAGCGAGATAAATTTGAGCTTCTTTTTCTGTAAGGCCAATTTGTTCTAAGACTTGCAATAGCATATTTTCTGTTGTTATTTTTTACCAACAATACTATTATAACACTAAAGCAAGCCAAAAACAACATTTTGACAATATTTCTTTGCCTTATTGAAATTTATTTTTATGTTTATTATTATGTGCTTAGAAATTTAATTGATATATATGAGTTTTGTTCAAGTGGGTACGCGTTCCTTTGATTCTTTTATTGGTGTTTTGAGCACTGCTGTTTGTAATCCGGTTGTTATAGTGGAATCTCTTTTGTCGTTGCTAACTGACAAGGAGGCACGGGTGATTTCTGCTAGATATGGTTTGCAGGGGCAGCAGCTTCGAACTTTGGCGAGTTTGGGCACGGAGTTGGGGGTCACCAGAGAGCGAATTCGACAGATTCAGGCGCAGGCACTTAAAAAAATGCAAAGAAATGCGATTCATACTGATGTTTCTAAGATGCATTCGGAGGTTATGAAATTTGTTATGCATCATGGGGGAGTTGTAACGGAGGCTGAAATGGTTGAGTTTCTGAAGCTAAACTATAACGATTTAGCGAGTAATTCTGAGGAATTGTTATTGGCTGCTGTTTTAGATGATAGAATTGTGCAGGAGCATAACAAAGTTAATTTTGTGCCTCATTTTCGATTAGCTTCAATCAAGATGGGACAAATTAAGAAATCTTGTGAAATGGGATTAAAAATTCTTAAGAAGTTTAATACTCAATTGGAGTCAGATATGTTGACTGCTGAGATTGTCAAGAATATGAAGGAAGATTACTTGCATTTCAGTGTAAATAACGTTGCATCGTGTTTGCTTTTGGATCGGCGAATTGTTTTGAAAATTTCTAAATACTCATTAGATACCTGGCGTCATATCAATCCCCGAACTTTATATGATAAGATTGTCTATATTTTAAATGATATTTCTGAGCCGATGCATTTTTTGGATATTGTAAATAGCATTAAGTCTCATGGTTTTGACTCTAAGAGAGTTTCTTTGCAAGCAGTGCATAATGAGCTTATTTCCAATCCAGCCTTTGTATTAATTGGGCGTGGGATTTATGCTCTCAAGGCTTGGGGATATAAAGAAGGTACTGTTGCAGATGTTTTAGAAAGCGTGCTTGGGAAAAAAGGTCCTATGAATCTTTCTGAGTTGACTCAAGAAGTTCTTAAGCTTAGAAAAGTCAAACCGATTACTATTCAAATTAATTTAAGTAGTAAGAAAAATAAGTTTCGTAAAAATCGTCAGGGTTTATATGAACTAGTTTAGTGTTCTGCCAGATATTTTTAGATCGAAAGGCCATAGATGTAATCATCTTTGGCTTTTTCTGTTATAAAGCCTTGTTGATACAGTTTTTCGAGGGCTTGGGTCATGGTTTGCATACCTTCGGATTGGCTAGTTTCGAGAACTGATTTGATTTGGAAGGTTTTGCCTTCTCTAATCAGATTTGAAATGGCGTTGTTTTTGATCATGATTTCTAGGGCTGCAGCTCTACCTTTGCCATCGCTGAGCGGGACTAGTTGTTGCCAGACTACTGCTTGGAGACTTTCTGCTAATTGGTTTCTAACTTGGTTTTGTTGATCTGAGGGGAAGCAATCTATGATTCTGTCTACTGTTTTGGCGGCTCCACTTGTGTGTAGGGTCGAGAGTACCAAATGTCCTGTTTCAGCTGCTGTGAGGGCGAGAGATATGGTCTCGTGGTCACGAAGTTCTCCAAGAAATATTACGTCGGCTGCTTCACGTAGGACTCCTTTGAGTGCCGAGCTGTATGATTTTGTGTGTTTACCGACCTCTCTTTGTTGGATGACTGATTTTTTGTTTGGATGTAAGAATTCTATAGGATCTTCAATGGTAATGATGTTGAAGTTTTTGTTTTGATTGATTTCGTTAATTATAGATGCGAGTGTGGTGGATTTACCTTGTCCGGTTGGGCCAGTGATAAGAACTATACCTTGTTTGAGATTGGCAAGTTTTTTTAGTTGGCTTGGTAGGTTGAGTTCATCAATAGATTTGATTTCTTCTTCAATTTCACGTAAGACTGCACCAATTCCTTTTGACTGCATAAATATATTCACACGGAAGCGCGAAAGTCCTTTGATATCAATAGCAAAGTCGATGTCAAAAGTTTTAGCAAATTGTTTTTTTTGCTGTTCGTTCATTATAGAACTGATATATGTCTCTGCCATGGTTTTTGATAGGACGGGGTGTTCTTCTATGGCGACAAGTTTACCATGGATTCTGAGTGATGGTTTGATTCCAACACTAATATAGACATCAGATGCCTTGTATTTAACTGCTGTAGTTAATATTTTTTGAATATCTAGTTCCAAAATGACTTTATTAAATCATATAATTATAGCATGTCTGAGCTAAGGAATCTAGTCTATTTGAGTTTTTCTGATATTTCCTTGAGGATGTTTAGGGCATCTTGTTCGGTTGAGACTCGGACCAAGTCGAATCTGTATTGAGAAGCTCCTGGAATGTCTTTAATGTAATTGGCTAGATGCTTGCGCATTTCTAGCATGCCGACTCTTTCTCCTTTGAATTGGCAGGAGAGTTTGATTTGATGTTTGATTGTTGGGATTTTTGATAGTAAATCTGTGGGGCCTTGGAATTGCTTGCCCTTGAAGTGTTCTATGATTTCTTTGAGCAGCCATGGATTGCCATATGTGCCGCGACCAATCATGAGGCCGTCTAGGTTTTTGAGTTTTTTTTCTGCATCTTCAACAGATTTGATATCACCGTTACCTGAGACTGGTATAGAAAGATAATCTTTGATTTGATAGATTGGATCGAAGTCTGCCAGACCGGTGTATTTTTGTTTGGTTGTGCGTCCATGAATAGCTATGTGTTTGGCACCTGCGTCTTGGAGTCTCTTTGTAAAGTCTTTGAGAGCTTGGAGTTCAAATTTATCAAAGCCGAGTCTCATTTTGACTGAGACATCTAGTTTGGTTGCTTTGGCTGTGGCTTCGACTATTTCTGCGGCAAGAGTGGGGTGTTTGAAGAGAGCTGAGCCGTGGCAACTGTTGATTACTTTTGATGATGGGCAGCCCATATTGATGTCGACTCCATCTACTCCCATTTTTTCGAGCATGGCTGCACATTCGGCAAAATGTTCTGGAACTTTTCCGAAGATCTGGGCTATCATTGGGCGTTCAACTTCTTGAAAGTCAACCTTTTGAAAGCTCTTGAGGCTTCCATATTTGAGTCCATCTGCGGAAGTGAACTCGGTGTAGACAATTGCTTCTGGAGCAATTTCTTTTATGAGTTGTCGGTATGCAGAATCTGTATATCCTTCCATTGGTGCCAGAATCACCATTGGCTTATGTTTTTGGCTCCATTGTTTCCAAGTGAACATGGCTTGATTTAGATTGTTATTCTTTTATCATTAATTGTTGATTTTGTCGAGCTATTTGTAGAAAATTTTGTGACCTTTGGCGCTTTTGATTCGTAGGTCTATGTGTTGGTATTGAGTATTGAGGTCGATGTTTTCTTTGGCAAAAATTAATTTATTGATTTGGTTTTTGTAGTCATAGGTTGTATCTATCCAGATTTGGGTATTGTTATCTAAGATAAAGTGGATTTCTTGGGCTTGTGGTAGATATTTGATTTGTTGTATGTTGATTTGGAGTTTGGCTTTGAAATGGTTGTAAGCATCGACCATGTATTGAATCTTTTCGGTGGTGATTACTTGCATGCCTTCTACGAGGTTTTTTTGGGGAATTAGGAGTTCTGGTAGATTGATCGGTTTTTCGTTTTGGTTTTCGAGAATGCCAGTTTCGTTAATTGTAAAAAATCCATTTGCTGCGCTTTTATCATTGACATAGGCAAGAGTCTTAAATTTATCGAAATTAATAATTAGGGTGTCAGGGTAGCTTTTGGTGATTTTTAGGTTGTTTATTTGTGGATATTGATTGGTAATTCGGGTTTTGATATTGTTGGTTTTGGTGAGAATGAGATTGTTTTTATTAAGATCAATCAATAGATTTTGAATATTTGAGTTGTTTGATACTTGGTTTTGTTCTAAAACTTGGATGTGTTTGATGTTAAAAATACCGCTAAAATTTATAATATATATGATTAAAATGCTTATAAATACAAGTATTTGGGCTGGTATTGATAGTTTGACTTTATATTTTTTTGACTTTCTTGATTTTTTCATGAGCTAACAATAGACTTATTCTTATAAAATAATACACTAAAAATTTAAACTTAATAATATGAATTTCTATCCAATTATTGTTGTCGGTGGTGGTGTTTCTGGTTCGGCATCGGCTATGTATGCAGCGCGTTTTAATTTGCCTACTTTAGTTTTTGCTGAACAGCCTGGTGGATTGATTACTACAACGCATTTGGTT
>CAYYFV010000006.1:0-1911 GCA_964471455.1 uncultured Candidatus Peribacteria bacterium
GTTTTGAGATTCAAAATCTGCAGCTCATTGATAATGGGCAATTCTCTATAGCCAATAAATACAATCAGCTTACTTATGCAAAAAATGTAAAAGACTTGACAAATATAAAGATATTGGTATGATAGGATCAAACTAATCCAATTATCATGGAAAATCAAAAAGAAAATTACCAATTTGATACCGAGGCTAGTGTTGATCCTACCTCAGGACAGATTAAACTGGGTATCATAAGAGAGCAAGCACCTAATGGTGTTATTGTAACCTTAACAGATGATGCTTATGACAAAATTCATGAGTTACTATATGGTAACGATATAAGCGCTCTAAGATTAATTGCTACATATTCTAACGATATAAGCCATCGAATCGACAAAATCATTACATCAGTTAAATGCGTTGATTCCGGTAAGGACATCGCTATTGATGAAAATATTGCAAGATCTACTTGGGGGGCAATAGTTAATCAGATATCAGATGTTGCACCCATAGAACAGTATGTATCTCCAGAGCAAGCCAACTTGCTAAGCCTAACTGGTGGTATCAGTCTTGAAGATGATGTACGGAATAGTTAAACTTACTCAGACCATCCGGTGATGCATCGCTTGAATGCTACAACAACGAATAAATAAAAAGACCTTTATATCAAAGGTCTTTTTATAAATATATCTCTCAGGCCAGATTACCCATGGAGAATCGGTTTTCATAGACTCAGCCCAAAGAACATTGATTCTGGTTCCTCCCGGACTTAATTCAAGCAAAACATTTAGAATCGTTCATTAATCAAGACAAATTTACGATCTGGAAATCTGTTATTAAATGAGTTAGCAATAGCAATTTCCAGGCTTATATCTAACAGGATCGCCTCCGCAGATGTTTCTTCAGTCGCATCCATACTGGTAGCCACAGTTTCAGCGGGGCCAACTTGAGCAGGGGAGCTCATATTGAGACTATCTAGACCTTCAATGACCTGAAAGGCTGGTGTTATAGGCATAAAAGATAGGTCGACACCTCGAGCAAACCCAAGCAAGGTCGACCCACTAAAGTCATCAAAACTTAGAGCCAACCTACCCTGGTTAAACATTAAGTTTGCAATTTGATTACTAATTATAGTTTTCACTTTACAGTCTTCACATGGCAGCATCACCACCGACGATCTAAATGGCAAGCAATCTTGAGTTGTATTAATTTCTAAAATGGCCTCATTAAAATCAAAATATCGAAAATGAATCGAGTAATCACCAAGTTGCTCGGGGGCATTGAATGACAACGATCCATCCGAAAAACTTAAATTATCACCAATCACTTGATTCATACCCACAAATCCAGAGTAGGAATCATCAACATCAAATCCAAATTCCTCTCCACCAATCAGCAAAACCAATCTCTCAACTTGATTCGTATCACTTATCTCCACACGCGAGAGCTGCATTGTAGTACCAAGAGCATTTACTGCTTCACGATGGATATGCACAAAACTACTCACATCTGCAGCGGTGGGGCAGTATCTTTCCTCACTCACAGACTCTTGAACCTCCATAGTCTCCTCAGCGCTTGCCACAAATCCACGAGTACCACTCGAAATCCCAGAGCTAGATAGTAAGTTCAAGCTCCCCAAAGTTATAAGCAGCAGCCCAGCCAGTCCCATAGAGTAATTAATAGTTTTTTTATCCATAATTTAATTTAAAATAATCCTATCAACAGTTTACACAATCCTCCCCATTTAATCAAAACTGCTCAAAACATATCTACAAAAAAGCCCCATCTCGATGCCTTAGAGTTCATCGAAGTTAAATTAATATCAATAGAAGTCTTACGCCAAATCTGCTTAGCAGGCCAGGTCCCTCCTGGCTACACCGCCCTCCTGGCTACACCGCCCTCCTGGCTACACCGCCCTCCTGGCTACACCGCCCT
>CAYYFV010000006.1:2011-7046 GCA_964471455.1 uncultured Candidatus Peribacteria bacterium
CCTGGCTACACCGCCCCCCTGGCCTTACATAGCTTATAAGTACAAGCCTCTGAGCCGCTAAGCCCAATTGAAAAAGTCATGGCCAAGCCAATCCAATAAAAACCTGTCAAACATTTGACAAAGCTCAAGATAGGTGTATAGTAAGGCAACATACAGTTAATTTACAAAACATGTCAAGTAAAACAAATATATTAGATCTATCTAAAGCAAGAGGGGTAGATACAGATGCATCTTTACACGATGACAAGGTAATCATAGCTTACAGTGATTACTCAATAGAGTTCACATTCACAGAGAAAATCATGAACACATTGAATTCTGGCCAGTCCCTTACAAGTCTGAAAAAAATATTCACAGATATAATTGCAACGAAGTCTCCCCATGAGTATATCCAAAAAGCTGTCCCTTCAGATAATACCGAGAATGTTAGCATTGGGAAACTCAATCAGACCCTAAGATATAACTTATATAGTGTACTCATACAAGAACTAGAGTACAGAGATAGCTATGGAGAATTAGATCGTTTCAAGTATGATGATGATCAAGAGAAGAGCTAGCATAGAAGTAGTAATCTTAATTAGCGAACAAAAAGACCATTATGGTCTTTTTGTTTTTAGATAACTTTATTTCTATAGCTCGTTTATAATCACAAATCGCCGCTCATCCAGTCTCTCATCAAAAGATTTTGCCATTCGAAATTCCAAATCCAGGGTCCCTGTATCATCGTTCGATAAGTTATCGGCCGCTAGATTTACATCGCTCAAGCTATCAACGAGAACCAAATTCGTAGCTAGGGCCATGTCAGACAAATCAATTCCAACAGGCGCACCACTTACCGAAGACCCAGAGAAGGCGTCTCCAGTAATCAAAAGATGGCCCTGGTTGAGCATGAGGCCCACAGTTTGGTTGTTGACAAGGGTTCTGACTTTGCAGTCCTCGCAAGGCAACATCACAACCGACGATCGATAAGGTAGGCAGTCTGCCCGTCCATTAATCTCCAAAATAGCCTCGTTGAGATCTAAATATCGAAAATGAATGCTAAAATTACCAAGTTCCGCTGGGGATGCAAAGGAGATCGACCCATCAGAAAATCCAATATTATCACCAACTACAGAAGACATCCCAATAAAACCAGTATAAGAATCATTCACATCAAACTCATAAGCTTGTTGATTGATTCTTATTTTAATCAGGGTGATGTTTTTATTCTCATCCAGCTCCAATCCATCATATACCATATCCGAACCCAGCACTTGCACAGCCTGATCTCCAATATGTGTAAATGAGCTAGAGTTACTACCAGTTGGGCAATACTCGACACTAGAAATAATGGCTTCCTCCGAGGCCCTAGCTATGGGGTTCTCCAGGACTCCGGAGGGGGCCACCTCCAGGGTCCCACGCAGCAGTTGCGTATCAGTACTAAAATTCAAAGTTCCCAAAGCCACAACCAATACGGCTGCAAAACCCAATGAGTAATATATAGTGCGCTTATCCATATAAAAAATTACATTCTTTTATAATATAGTATATGAATGTAAAAAAATGATGCATTTCTGCTTTATAAAAGGGACAAAAGTGTCCTAATTTTTAAGCTCCCTCAAGTTCAAAATGCAGGTCGCTCGTACCTTGCCATAGTGCATATCATCGCTGGAGTACACGTTGAGATCATTCAGATCAAAACAGCTCAGAGATTTGTCTGCCTCTAGATCATCAAAAGAAATATTCTGAACCATCTCAGTCACCAAGGCCGTAATATTCTCAATTTCGGACACCTCTGCCGTCATTAGGTCAAATTCACATTTAACAGTCGGCCAGACTCCTCGCGCGCATACCAAATTACTGAAGCCGTTTTCAGCCAACATTCGACGCAGGTCAGCCTGTCTCTCATCAAAATTAAGGTTTGCTTCGTTTTCAATCTGTAAGGATCCGGTCAGATCATCTGCCCCAGAATTACCAATAAATACAAAACTCAAAACCACAAACAACAAAAAAACCACTCCATATATCAATCTTTCTTTGGGTTTGTTCTGCATCTATTTAAGTTAAGCTCTATCAAACTACCATAAAAAAAGCTTGAACATAAAGATCAAGCCTCATAAATCCCATCTTAGTCAAGACAATTATCCGAAATAAACTTCTTTTAATCGCTTGTCTGCCTGCACTTCTTTTGGAGTGCCCTCGATATATTTCTTACCATCCACCAGGACGATTACGCGGTCTACCAAACTAAACAAAAACTTCAGATCATGTTCAATAATCACTATAGTCCGACCATGCTCTGTCGACAAGTTCTTAATCTGGCCAGCTAATTCGTTTCTCAAAACAGGGGAGACACCCGCAGTCGGCTCGTCGATCAGAAGCAAGTCACCACCAGCGAGTTTTAGTTTTTGCATTTCCAGTAACCTCAACTGGCCACCCGACAGGACTCCAGCCAAAGATTTCTTATGCCCCTTGAGGCCTACATCCTGGAGAGCTGCATCGATTTTAGAATCCACATACGACTTCATAGTTGGTTTTAGCATCCAGTTCCAAGGCAGTTTTTCAGAGTTTTCAATTGCCATCATGAGATTTTCCTCAAGTGTTAACTCCTTAAAGACTCCCACATTCTGAAAACTCCGATTCAGCCCCAAAGCCGCTCTTCGATTGGCAGATAGATTGTTGACTTCTTGACCATTAATCAAAACCGAACCAGTATCAATCGGTACAAACCCAGAAATGGCATTAAAAAAGGTAGTTTTACCACATCCATTCGGACCAATAATACCAACAATTTCACCATCATACACATCCAGGGTAATATCCTCATTGATCATACGTTGACCAAGTTGCACATGTAGATTTTCTATACTTAAAACTTTTTTTCTTTTCATAAAATAAAATATTAAACAATTCTTTGAGCACTGGTAAATTTACCAGATAGATTGCGAATCAAAATCACAAGCATTGCACTATAAACAAGCATTCTCATATGTCCCATTTGACTTGGATTAAAAGCAAAAAACCGCAAGATTTCCGGTAGCAACACCACAAACAAAGTACTAAAAAACAATGTTCGGACTTTTGGCCTCATTGACAAAATTGCAATTGAGGCAATCATAATCAGGTTTGGAAAGCCACCAAAACTCGGATCCAAAAACTGAATTCGCATTGCTTCCAAACTACCAGCTATCCCACTCAGCACAGTAGCCAAACAAATAACAATGGTCCCCACCTTATTGGCAGAAATTCCAAGGCTTTCTAAGAGCGTTGGAGATTCCTTGAGCCCACGTAATGCCCGCCCAAAAGGAGCTCGAAAAATTAGATATTCAACTAGCATCAAGACAAGCATTAATACCCCACTCACCAAGGCGATATCAGGCAGCGCTTTCATAAACCCTGGCCTCATAATACCACTCAGTCCCAGCACACCTCCAGTCAGGTCTGAAAAAGACTTCAGAAATGCTTCAAAGCCAACAATACTAGCCGCAGTCAACACAGTAAAGCTTTCGTGAGAAACTCTGACATACAAGTACGAAAGTATTAGTCCCAGCACAAACGTCAATACTAGACTGCCAGAAAAAGCAGCTACCGAACCAAGCAGGTATTTCTTTTGCAAGATAGCGAAGCTATAACCCATAAAACTATAGCTCACAGGTATAGCCAGAAAAAAAATTCCAGCCTGAGACATACTCAAGTGTGCCCCGATAGACTGAATAAATGAAATAAAAATTTTTATTAAAACCGATAAAAAATAGCCCATAATTAACTTTTACGAATACGTTTAGAAAACAAACCATTCGGTTTGTACAATACAAGAACTAGGGCAATCACAAACACAAAAAACATTTTATGACTCGCACTAAATTCCAAAGATCTTGGAGAATAATTAATCAAAAATTCAGGCAGTAAGCTCAGTAAATAAGTTGCTACTACCACTCCCCGAATATCAGTCACACCTCCTATAAATAGGGCAATAAAACCAGTAATTACCAAATGAAATCCCATATAAGGAGTCAAGGCCGAATTAAGACCAATCATAATCCCTACAAATCCAGTTAGGAGGCATCCCAGGCAATAAATAAATGTTCGTACAAAAGCCGCATTTACTCCCAGGCTCGAAACCAAGGCATTATTCTCGGTGATACTTCGTAGTACTCGACCATATGGTGTTTTTAGCACAATAAATGAAATCAGCAATGTCAACACAGCCCCGACCCCAATTGTAATCAAACCGGGAGTTGTAATTCTAAATAGACCAAAATCGATCACAGGTAACACTCCATCAATAATACTCTTCGCATCTGTCTCAAATATTATGCCAATTAGGCTCTCCAGAGCGATACCAAAAGACAGACTCGCCAGTAAGCCTAGCAATATATCGTTATTTTTATAAAACTTCTCCAGTAGATTGAATGATAAAAATCCAAATCCAATTGCCCACACAATCGCGAATAAGCTCGCCAGCACAAATGAATTAGTATAAAGAAACACCACATAAAACATATACGCCACAAAGGTCGCAATCGCCCCCAAGGCCACATGCTCAATTTTGCTTACTGAACGAATCAAGTATAAACTCACCGCAAATAACAATACTTGTGTACCAGTCACCAAAGAGTTAACCAATATTTGTAAAAAGAAATCCATAACTTATATTAAAGGAAAAAAAGCCCATATTGTAGCTATGGGCTTTCGCAAATATTATTGCAAGACTGCTTTAGCATCTTCGACTTTGAAGACCCCAGCCCTGACACCAGGTAAAAAGCTCCTACCATCAAACTCAATCCCATTGGCAATCTTACCAACCAGGGCGTTGTTTGCAATGTATTCTCTCATGGCCACAGAATCATCCCCCACAGCATTAGCCGCATTTACAAGATTGGTCAAAGCATCCGAAGCAGATAAAGTCAGATAACCTTTGAGAGCCGGAATCGGACCATAGTTTGTCTCAACATTCTCATAGAAGCTATTTGCTTCTGGTGTATCAACCATCGGAGAATCAACTACAATCATGCCTTCAGCCAATTCGGCCACTCCCTCTCTCGATTCATCAGTC
>CAYYFV010000006.1:7123-16140 GCA_964471455.1 uncultured Candidatus Peribacteria bacterium
ACTGACAAGCTGTACCCCTTCAAATTTTGACAGATCTTCTGACATTTGCTTTGCCAAATTTGTAGCAGTTGGACCCGGAAATGGATTCAAAAATATAGCCTGAGCGCCAGAGTTAGACAGTTTTTCAATAATGTTTCTAAAGTCAGTAGTCGTCGACTCAAAAGTTTCAGATAAAACCACAGCATCTCCCAGACCCTTTTCGAGTGTATTTTTGAGACCAATGGCATAGTCATTTTGTTCAGTAACCATTGCTACAGATTCAAATGCAGATAATTCTTCAAGCAAAGTTTCACCAATCACAGCATCTGAATATGACAAAGAGAAGAGGTAAGAGCTAGCACCTTCAATTTCTGGGTTAGAGCTTGTTCCAGTCACAGCAAGCATCTGTACACTTTCTGTGAGAGGCGCAATTGCCAAGCTTTCAGATGAGCAAAAAGGAATAATCGCATCTACACCATCTATGTCAACTAGTTTTTGAAAGGAAGTTACAGCATCGGAACCAGAGCATTTACCATCTTCGTAAATCAACTCTACATTTTTACCTTGGTAACCACCACTATCATTAATTTCTTTCAGTGTAGCACTCAAGATACGCTGGGTTTCTTCACCATATTGAGATGCATTACCAGAGAGAGGAGCAATCACTCCAATTTTCAAAACACCATCCGAATTAGACATAGCCGAACCACATCCTGCGAGCAATAATGCCAAAAGCGATACGCTTAAAATTTTTTTCATTGAAATAAGGTTAGATATACCCGTAGTATAATAAAAAAAATCCACTTTTCAAAGTGGATTTACGTTCTTCTAAGTAAGCAATTTCGACATCACAATCACCATTGGCAATGCATTGGCATCCCAGCCTAATTTCTGGTTGATCCGGATCCAACCCCATCATTTCCTCGCGCTCTGTCATTTCAGATAGATTTTCAGCTCCAGACTTGACCTTAACCATACATGTTGTACAAACCCCATTACCTCCACATGCATTATCCATTTGAATATCATTTTCCTTGGCAATTGCGAGTAGGCTTTGGCCACATGCACAATCTACGGGGACCTTTTGACCATCACGACGAAAAGTAACTTTACAATTACTCATTAGCTAATTGCAGTTAGATTTCTTTGCGCTTTTGATTTCAAGCGGCCAGCTTTGTTATCATGAATAACATTTTTCTTAGCAGCCAGGTCAATAGTCATATAAACAGTCGGAAGAAGTTTCGCAGCTTCTGCAGTATTCTTTTCTTTAATCAAAGAATAAAACTCCTTTTGAACATCATGCAATTTTCTACGCGTTCCATAGTTTCTAATTCTTCTTTTTTCAGCTTGTTTTACCCTTTTTTTCGCGGACTTAATAATTGGCATTTTCGAAAATTAAAATTAAATTTGCACTCAATATAGGATCTTTAAGAAAAAAAGTCAATCTTTTCATCTATTATTTCGATCGATAATCTGCTAAAATAAAATCAAACAATTAATATATTTCAACATGTCTAGAAAAGGATTCAAATCAATCGTATTTGGTTTACTCACAGGGGCTACTCTTGGTGTGCTTTTTTCACCTGATAAGGGTAGCAAAATTCGATCCAAGATTAACAAAAAGGCCCGCTCCAACAAGAATGTATCTTCTATGATAGATTCGCTCTGTAGCAAATCCAACCACATCCTCAAAAAAATTAAGTCAGAATTCCTAGAAGACACTAAACCAAAATCAAAGAAATAAACTGGATACACTCCAGTTTTTTTATGTCGTCTTGATAGTCAAAAATCCAGCAAACATTAAACTAATAATCAACACCATATAAACTTCTGGGCCACTATTACCAGCAATATTACCAGCTCGAATCACTGTGGGATCTGTAGTAGATAGAAAGCTATTTTGTGCCATACGAGAATCGTCGGCAATCAGATCAAGCAGAAAGTTATTAACAGTCAAAACCGCATCAAAGACAGACGCTCCAGGGTTTTGAGTCACAGCACCCAGTCCACCCGGGATATTGTTAGTACTACCAGATCCCGAAAAAATACTTGGATCAATTGTCCCAAAGACTCCAAAGGCATCCCCAGTAGAATTGACAGAGCCCGATCCATCAACATTGCTATTTCCACCTGTGTTCGCGGCCGAACCAGCACCAGTGCCTCCAGACGTACCAGCGGCCGAACCAGAGTCCGCTATCAAACCCCCAGAACCAGAGTCCGCGGCCGAACCACCAGAGCCAGAACCAGAGTCCGCACCTGAATTCAAGGCTGATTTCAAATCAATATTCGGGAGGCCAGGTGGAGAGGCACTCAAAGATCCTTTACCAGTTTCTGAAATAACATCTAAGGAGCTCTGAATACTTATATTTTGTGAGTTTAAAAAAGAAAACATCCCAAGCACCAGCAATCCAAATCCAGCGATAGCGAGGGTATAATTAACCACAGTTTTACTTTCAAAGACCGGACTATAAGCCAAATCATCGGGTACGGAATCACTAGTCGAATCTGCCAAAAAATCAGATTTGGTCTCTTCTAGGTCCTCGACCTCAATTTTCGTTGGCATTTTTGTGACACCATAGGCGTCTTTATCTGCCTCAGTCAAACCATCTGCCTCCTCCACACTCACAGTCTCATCAGAGCTTTTACTAAGATCCACTGCTCCAGAAACACCATCATCCGACACATCAGAGTCAAGTCCCGGATCCCCGGACTCAGCGACAGCATCTTGAGAGACTGTAGCTTCGCTAACTTGGCTATCCTGGCTATCTTGGCTATTTTCGATAGAATTTACAGACTCACCAACAACATCAGATCCTGACACACCGGAGGTCCCAGCAGATTCGTTAGAATCATTTTCATCTTTATATAAATCCATCAAATTTACTGGCATACAAAAAGGGGGAGAAAGTATATATGAATAGTTTAACAGACCATATTTTTAAGCAAAAAACAAAAGCCTTGACTCAATCAAGGCTTTGAATTCTAAATGGGTATCCCATAAATCACGTGTCAGTCACAGTTGAACCGAATTCAAACTAACAAATCATTTCAGAAGCTTGGTCACAAGCTATATTTTAAAGATAAGTGGTAGTAACATAGTTGATACCATGCCAATAATTAAGATAACACCTACAAATTTTTTTAACATTATTCCACGATTATAGTTTCAATATATTCAGATACATTATTGTTCGCATCTGACACCTCCAATTTTACCTCAAAACTACCGGGTTCTTCAAATGTAAAAGTAGGCTTTCTTTCTGCAGAAGTTTGCCCATTGCCAAAGTCCCACTTGAACTCTTGTGCATTTCCAGTCGAGCAAGCAGGGTTGAACTGAATTACCAAGGGTACTGGACCAGTAGTTCTACTTGCCTTGAAACAGGCATTCAAAGCTATTTCATTCACAAATACAGTAGTTTCGGTTGTGTCTGTCTGATTATCATCAGTAATTGCAGTCACTGTTACTTTAAAATCACCAGTCGAAGTAAATTTATGGGTCACAATTGGTCCTTCTCTTAGAATAGGAGTACCATCACCAAAATCCCATCTAAAAGCAACAATATCGACTCCTTCCGGAACCTTAGTACTCGTCGCATCAAAATCTACAGTTAGCGGTACTTCACCAATTTTTGGTTCAGATTGAACCTTAGTCATCAATCCAGCCTTTTCTACAAGAATATTAATTAGTTGTGTCGCTTGTTTACCATTAACACTAGTCAATGTCAGCTTAGCCTTATATTCACCAGAGTTAATATAAGTAAATGAGGCATCTTGACCATTGAAATCAATCACACCATCGTTTTCAAAGTCCCAAGCATAATCAACAATCGGACCGCCGCTCGATGCCGCAGCATCAAACTCTACTCTCAATAGAACTTCTCCAACCACCATGTTGTCACGGTTGGCCTCGGGAATTGTTTTGACATCGATAAATATTCCACTTGGTGACTTACTTACAGTATATTGTTTCTCAAAACTGGTTGTATTCCCTTTGTCATCTTGCATATCTAAGTTAACAACAAACATCCCTTCACGTGAGAAAGTATAGTTAACTTTTTGTCCTACACGGGTTTTCCCATCACCAAAATTCCATTCATATTTAATAATATCACCCTCCAAAGATTTGGATCGAGATGCATCGAAGGTATAGCTACGACCAGGAGCTAAGATTTCGTCTGCTGGAGAGTTTTTAACTTTGACATCAAACAAATCATCACCTTTGACACTCAAGCTCTGGCTAGTTTCTACTACACGCCCATTATTATCAGTCAGAAATAAAGTCACTTCATATTCTCCATTTTCTAAATAGCTATTACTAACTTTAATCCCATCTGCATCAATAATAGTATCTCCATCAAAATCCCATTCATAACGTACAATCGAACCATCCGGATCGACACTCATAGAAGCGTCAAAATCAACTTCCAAAGGCGCCTGTCCGCTTCCTGGTGTCATGGTAAACATAGCTGTAGTTTGGATGTTTTCAATACTTACGGTTTTTGTTAGATTTAATGTTTCGATATTTGCATTTGCGTCATCAATAGTCCTATATCTCACATCTAGATTGACAGTAAAAATCCCATCATCTGGCTTCGTTCTAAAAGTGTGCACAGTGCTCGGTCCACTTGCGGTTGCCCCATCACCAAAGTCCCAGCTATAGGAGATGATTTCATTAACTTCCAAATCAATACCCAAATTCAAAGCTTCAAAATCTATTTCCACAGGAGCTACCAAGCCCAAAGTATTCGCAGGTGTCGTCAGAATAGCTGGCTTAGAATCTTCGGAGACTTCGGGGACAAATTCCACGTCAGTCGATTCGATATTTCCAGATGCAAAAATAACCACTGAAATACTTAAAACAAAAATAACTGCCGAGATAGCAAACAGAGTCAGGGCACTTTTTTTCTTTTCTTTGTTATTATTTTTCGTATTCAAAAATTTGAATATAGATATCAAAAGTCCTACCAAGCTCAAAAGCCCAAGAATGCTAAAAAACATACTCAAAGCCAAATACACAAAGCTCATAACCGAACCAGAAACAACTCCCAGTCCAGATAAAACATTTGCACCATCTGTATTACCAGATGCAGTTATATAAAGAATCACGCTAAACAATGCGGTAACCAAAAATGCCGCCATCACACTGATCAAAACAATCATAAATGGACGCTTGGACTGATGTTTATGAACCTCTTTCACCAGTGGTTCAGTTGAGTTTTTTTCTTCTGGATGAGTAAATTCATTTAAGTCATGAAATCCCGATTCATGGAACTCAACGTCGATATGTTCATCTTGTGGTTCCTGTCCGAACCCAAAGTAATTGTTGTTGTCTGTCATTATATTTGTTTAGCTTTATTTATATTGTATGGACTTTATTCAAAAATTCAATCTTAGTTACGCGCAGCCATCCCAAAGACAATTCTAACTTGATCAATATAGACATTCCCATTGCTATCAATCAAAGTCATCATCAGACGGGCAGGGGAGTCTGCAGTTGAGTATTCAACATCAACAGTTTGCGTCATATTTGTCACAATAAAATCTACATCATTATTACGAGAGCCGTCAGCAGGAGTCCCAGGCGCTCCAGAGTTAGTGTCCCGGAAGATATTTTGATCAATCAACACAGATTCGATAAAACTCGGAAGATGATTGAATCTGAGAGTCACTATACCATTGTTACCCAGCAGACCAATTTCATCATCTAAGTTCACAGAAGGGGAAGCCACAATGAAGTTTTGTGGATCGAATTCCAAATCACCAGACCCCAAAAGATCTTGAATACCTTGCTCAGCACCACCAATAGCACGATCTAAAATAGAACCCGAATCATCATATTCAGCTCCCGCTTCCACAGAGTCTCCAGAACCGACTTCGAAGTCCCTTGGCACAACTCTTTTGGTTGTTGCAGAGAGTCCAGATTGGAGTCCTGCAGCCTCACGGTCGAGTTGTTGTTGGGCAAAGCTTTCTTGAATTTTTCTGATTTCAGAGTCACGCTCCAGTTGTCTTTGGCGTAGTTGTTCTTGTTGTTTAATTAGATCAGCCTGAATTTTTGCAATTTGAGATTGTCTTTGAGCTTCACGTTGCTCAGCAGATACACCTTCTGGCAACGCAGCTTGAGCTGGGTCATCGACAATGTCTCTTTCTGCCTGTAGAGCAGCAAGTTGAGCTTCGAGTGCCGCAGCGCGTTCTTCGGCAGCTTGAGCAGCCGATTTAATTTGAGCCACCTTGGCCGCTTCTGCCTCACTAGCACCTTGCTCCAAAATATTACCCTCCACACGAATTGTATTGTCTACCAAGTCTGTTTTTCCATATGAATCAGTCACAATCAGACGTACTTGATACACACCAGCCGCAGGGTATTCAAAGGTCGGATTTCTACTTTCAGAATCAAAGTCATTATTTTTAGTACCATCTCCATCAGAATCTACCAAAGTATTAAAATCATATTGAAAAGAAGTAATTGTAGCCTGATTTTCAGTGTCAGATCTAGATGTATTACGGAAATTAACAACCAGTCCAGAGTTTGAGTATGTGAATGCTGCAGTCGGAGCTACAGTGACCTTCTTAGACACAGTTACAGTCTGATTGACTGTATCGACCTTATCTTGAGAGTCTGTAACCACCAATCCCACTCTATATGTGCCTGCTTTGTCATAAACAAATCGAGGATTTTTTTCAGTTGATTGTACATCGTTATTGGCAACTCCATCGCCATCAAAGTCATCAGACAGATCGAAATCCCAAGCAAAAGATTTCAAAGTTACATTGTTGGCAGAGTCACCTCTAGAATTGTTTGCAAATTCCACAGCCAACTGATCGGTCGCTACTTTGAAAGCAGCAATCGGTGCTAAAGTTTCTTTGGTTTTCAGATCTACAGTTCTCGAGATACTAGATTGTTTGCCAGCTGAATCAATTACTGTTAGAGATATTGTATAACGGCCACCTATTTTATATGTAAATGTTGGCTCTTTTTCTGAGGAATCTACGTCGTTGTTGGCACGACCATCACCATTGGAGTCAATCGCAGTATTGAAGTCCCAAATATAAGTTTCTGCAGTTACACCATTGTCTGTATCCACAGTTGAGTTATTCTTGAATTTCACTTTCAATTCATCAATTTTAGGTACAAAAGCAGCTACCGGAGCTGAAGTTTGTTTAGCTGCAACTTCGATTCTACGAGTGATAGAGTCTTGTTTACCAAATGAATCAACCACAGTCAGTTTGACTGAATATCGTCCGGCAACAGAGTAAGTAAAGTCAGGTTCTTTTTCGTTTGAATCTTCGTCGTTGTCACTGACACCATCTCCATTTGAATCGACAGTTGTATCAAAATCCCAAATGAATTCTTTCAAGCTAACCCCATTTGATGTATCAGAAGAGGAGTTATTTGCAAATTCAACTTCCAAGTTTTCAATTGTTGGTACAAATGCCGCAGTCGGTGCAGCGGTTTGCAATTCGGTGACTCTCACAGTCGAGGTAATAGAATCTCGCTTGCCAGTTGAGTCAGTCACTGTCAGAGCTACATCGAAGCTCCCAGCAGAGTCATATACAAAACTTGGATCTTTGGCTTCAGAATCAATATCATTATTTCTCACACCATCACCATCCGAGTCAAAGCTAGTATCGAAGTCCCACACAAATTCTGTCAGTCTGACATTGTTTGCAGAGTCAGATCTTGAGTTGTTCTTGAACTGCACATTAAGCTGATCAGTTTCAGCTCTAAAAGCTGCCACAGGATCTCCAGTTTGTTTGGCTTGAACTGCGACACGTTTTTGTACCGAATCTTTTTTACCTGCCGAATCTATAACAGTTAACTGAATTTCAAAAGTTCCTTCAGTGTCATAAGAGTGTCTTGGAGTTCTTTGGTTGGAGTCCACATCATTATCGGTAATACCATCACCATCCGAGTCTACACTTGTATCAAAATCCCAAATAAATTGGTCCAATCGCACATTGCTGGCCGAATCGGCAGTTGAGTTATTTGCGAAAGAAACCGCAAGCTCATTGATACTCGGTACAAATGCCGCAGTCGGCGCCCGGGAATCTTGCTCAAGAATCACAACACTTTGTTCGATAGAATCTGTATTCCCAAGATCATCTTTGACAGTCAGTCTCACAGTCTTTCTTCCTTCTGAATCATAGGTGTGAGGTCTTGGATTTTGGTCTGTAGAGTCTACATCGTTATCATTAAGCCCATCATTATCTGAGTCAATTCCAAGATCAAAGTCCCATGAGTAGTCTGTGATAGCAGCTCCACCAGTCGATCCAGGTCGAGACGTGTTATCAAAAGTAATTGTCTTATCATTCAAACTCAAACCAAATGCAGCCACAGGAGGCAATATATCAGAGCCAACCGTAATATTTCTTTCGATTGAATCAGTATTACCTTCCGAATCAACAATAGTCATTTTAACTTTGAAGACACCTTTTTGATCATAAGTATGAGTGAAATCAGGCACAATACTATCAGGATCATTATCTTTGATTCCATCACCATTCGAGTCCACAGAAGTATCTAAGTCGTATGCTATTGATTGAATAGTACCGCCATTGGCAGTATCGATATTTGAATTATTCTCAAATTCCACATCCAGTCCATCAACCTCAAATAAGAAAGCCGCAGTAGGCAAGTTGAGTTTACCCTCAATTCTAATTGTCTGAATCACAGAGTCTTTTTGACCCTCCGAGTCAACAATAGTCAATTTAACTTTTTTAGTTCCTTTAGTTTCATAAGTAATCACTGGATCTTCCACATCTGAATCTACATCGTTATCTTTGATACCATCACCATCAGAATCTTTGGTGATATCAAAATCCCAACTATAGCTTCGAACCGTACCACCATTTGCTGTATCGACTTGAGATTTATTATTAATATTTACTACCAGTCCGTCAGCATCAAATAAGAATGCCGCCGTTGGCTCATCCAAGACACCTTCCAAAGACACAGAGTTGATAACTGTATCCACATTTCCTTCGTGGTCTTCCAAAGTTAGTTTGATTCGGAATTTACCAGTAGTTTCATAGTCAAACAC
>CAYYFV010000007.1:0-8395 GCA_964471455.1 uncultured Candidatus Peribacteria bacterium
ATAGAATGCGCCTGCCTCGGTGCTGTCTTCAAGCTGCCATTATCCAAAGTAAGTTTGCTCGAAAATATAGCCATGTTTTTAATGTCAGTTTGGATGATGTTTGATTGACAGAATAGTTAAAGGGTGTATACTAAAAAAATAACCTTAATTTATGTTTATGTCATTCAAACATCTTCTTAAATCTGCAGCCCTGACAATTGGACTTTCTGGAGTAGCTAGTGCTCAACCACTTCTTAACCCAGCTCCATCAACTATTCAAAAAGGGATTGCATTCCAATGTGCTGAGTCTTTACCAGTCAAAAGAACACAAGATTTGATTTCAGCAGTTATGGAGTCACCGGGGGCACATCCAGTTACATCTAGTTTACTTAGATATATTCGCAAAAATATTAAATTAGAACAATACACCATCTGCACTACAAACCTTGGCCAAGATTCAAATCTAAATGGTTTTACAGTACCTCAAGATAAACATATTCTCATAAATCAGAGTATATCAAGTTTTCTCACTGATATAACATTGTTACATGAATTGGCACATGTGGGTTTTTATGAATATCTCAAGTCAGGAGCGTATAATCAAACAAAAGATCCTATGTTGGGTGCCGATCAAATTAAGTTTGATAGATATTATCACAATGCAGCCGATGAAATTATTGCTCAGCTTGTCACATCAGATGCTATAAATATTCTTTCACAAGGTTTTTGCGACTTCCTTTATGACAGCATGTTACAAGTTCCACGCGATCAAAGGCATAATTTAAGAATGGAACTGTTTGACTTATTCAAAGAGCGCCTTCAAATTCCAGGGTCCGAAATGCCTCAATTTATTCATTCAATTAGGCTTCTAGGAGAGTTCAGACAGTTGGTAAAAGGAGATATACAAACTTTTAGAGCTGATTCAAGCATTCTTAAGTCTTTGGAATCAAGCTTCCATTTCGGAGCAGAAAAACCCGTGCAGTTTGCAACAGATGGTACATATGTAGTTCCCACAATTTTAGATAGAAAGGCAGACCGAATTGAGTTAAGATCAAATTAATCACTATTCAATTTGTAAATGGAAATTCTCAGCAAAGCCAAGGCCAAGTTAGTTATCAATCTTCAAAAAAAGAAGTTCCGAACTCAATATGCCAAATTCGTAATTGAAGGTACAAAACTTCTCCAAGAAGCCCTAGATCATACTCCAGATCTCATAGATTTTGTCGTCAAAACTCCCCAGCACAAATTCCATAGCACTCAAGTACCAATTTATAGCGCTTCAGAGTCTGAATTCACCAAACTCTCGAGTTTATCCACTCCCGATGGAGTCTTGGCTGTCTGTAATCTACCAGTTAGGACCCTGCAACTAGATCAAGCCCACAAATTAGTCATTCTCAATCAAGTAGCTGATCCAGGCAACCTGGGCACTATCATCCGCACAGCAGATTGGTTCGAGGCTGACTACCTCATCCTCACCAAAAATTCTGTCGATTGCTACAGCCCCAAGGTAGTCCAGGCTTCTATGGGATCAATTTTTAGGCTGCCAGTGGTCTATGTTCCCGATCTAGAATCAGCATTAAACACAATCAAGCAGCATCATTTCCACACAGTCGGCCTGTCTCTCAATGGCAGTCATCAAACTCCCAAACTCCAGTCAGACAAAATTGCATTAATATTCGGCAGCGAATCGCACGGCATTCCAACATCTGCCGAAGCCCAAATTGATTTCCTTTACAAAATTCCAGGTAACCCAAAGACAGAAAGTCTCAACCTTTCAATAGCCGCAGGCATCGCCATGCATCAGTTTCTCTAAAGTCAAATAAAGTCAAAACTTTGGAAAAAAACCTAATTTACAAGCTCTCCAGGGCTGCAGTGTATTCTTTTCTCCAACCTCTGTAGTGAGCCTCTCCCGGATGCAACGGAGCACTTTGGTGGGAGTGATCCAATATCAACGCATCGGGGTGCTCTTGAATAATACGTCCCTTGAGTAGATTCAGTATACGAGTTTGCGATCTACGTCCCGTAAGAGAGTATTTCTTATCCTTAACCAAGTGTGGAATCATAACGACCACTTTCAGATTGTTGTACTTCAGCAGAGATATTAGATCCAAATAATTTTCCAGAAAGTTCTCAACATTCCACATATATCGATCTCTATCAGTCTTATTCGCTGGTCTATTTCCCATAGTCACAATCTCATTGTGACCCACACACACAACAGCCTTAGTTTTATCAATTATATCCAAATCTCGAACCATACCTAGGATATTCTTTGTAAATGCACCAATTTTAGCAGTCGCAGAAGGCTTACGCTCATAAGGCCTACAGCCGACCATTACAGAGTCTCCCACAAACAAAGTATCGCTATAAAATTCGGACTCTCTTAAGTTAGACCGAGCTGGTTTGCGATCAGTGTGTTTGTTAATATTTAACGTAGATATATATTGGAGGGCCTCATTGTTGTTTTTCTCGCCATTTACAAAAGCCGCTATTTGTAAAATCTCCAGATACTTACGATAGGGCCTAACATATGTTTGATAATGATCAGCCATATTATGAATTTCAGATAGGAATTGAGACTCTGTAATATACGCTCCATATTTCTCAAACAAGGCTAATGTTTTTGGGCCTCCACCAATACCATCGTGGTGATTAATGTAAGTCACAAATCCCCGCTGGTTCGGGTGCTTCTTTAGATAGCTCTGATTGGCCTTACGTTTAAGCATTCTTGATAAGTTGAAGCAGGTAATTTCTATATTAGTCTTTGGATCATTAAGATCAATCGATTCCTTATCAACGTTGGCATTTTGGCAGTAATCTTCTAGGAATCCATCTGTAATTTGAGCTAGGCCTTTCGCACCAGAGGGGTTTTCTGCAGTGGCGTCGCCACGACTCTCTCGAAAAATTAGCTTCGCCACTACTCCAGAATCAAGCAGGGGATAGTGCCCGACAACCTCATTGATAATTGGCATAAATTTATGCACAGACTTGAGTTTGCTCACGTCAGGGCTCTGAAAGTTTACGTTGCTATAATTGTCACGACCCAGATCGCTCCAGTCAGCTTCTGATCCGTCAGCATAAGCCTCACTATAATTATAAGAAAACTGCTCCCCATTATTGGATTCAGTCATAGTTGCAAGAAAACCCGGGGAATCCAACAACATTCTCTGGATCCTTTCGGCAGCACTGGTACCAAAAATAGCAGCAAAAGTATCTACCAAAGACCGTGCCTCTTCTGATAAACTAGATATATCGGGCTCTTGATTTTGAAATTCAGCAGAACGATCTTTCATATATAGGGGATTATATTTCTCAATGTCCACATTATAGCATAAATCCCCACAAAATTCAATTCACACATTAGATCCAATTCTCCATCTTCTCGTAGACTGATAGAGGGACCAAAACAGCTAAGTTCTGAGTACAGCACTACCCTGACAACACACAGCCTCATACAAATCCCGGGTAGCTTTAGACTAGTTCTATGACTTTACTCACCATATCATAAACTTTTTTGTAAATTACCTCCGGAGTCATTTGATTTTGCTCTCCGAGATCAAATTGGCGAAATTCCAAGGTGCCATATTTAGTATAGCGCATAAAGCTATGCCCAGGCTCATATTTCAGAGGGTAATTACAGTGCTCATGGTCTGTGTCTTGACCCAGAGCTCTCACAACAGATCTGATGGTTTCAATTCGAGCGGGGGTATACAAACCACTTATTTCATCAAAAAAACAAGGGTATTGATGGGCCAGACTATTTAAGCGTTCAACACCTTCGAGTTGATTCATAGTCCCCAAGTGCACATGAACCCCCCTTACATTTGTGCCACGTCGAATATCTAAGCTGTAACCTCTCAATATAGAGTCCATCCTTGAATAGTGGTTAGCAGCCAAGCTTGTAACAGGCGAGAATCTAGCTTCGTTGGGCATGGCACTTGTACTTAATACCACCTGGTAGCCAGCCAAATTCGATACATACTCTTGAACAAATTTCCTCAGGTAATAGTAGTAGTCAGAGATCTCTTCAGCTACATCGGTGCCGCTATATTTATAGCGGTTTGTCGTTAGCTCAAGCTGGCAGGCATCAAACTCCGGTTTCAGAGTAGGGAAGTTTTTTATAGATCCTGTCTCCCTTGCTAGACGAATGACTACATCGCTGGCAGGTTGCATGTTAATATAGTTAACCTGTGCACCGGCATTTGTTTCCAATGCGAACTCTAATTCCACAGCATATGTTTGTTTATTGGAAGTCTTCATATTAAATTTGGTCTACTACATGAATAAATGGACTCTATTGCAATTGTTTCAATTCGAGCGGGACTATACAAAACACCTATTTGATGAAAAAAACAAGGGTTTTGATGGGCCAGTGGCTCACATAAGTATTAATACTCTTCGGTGCCCGATACCAAGGTGCCCGATACCAAGGTGCCCGATACCAAGGTGCCCGATACCAAATCAAGTCTGACCCGAACCGCAAAACCAGCCACTGTTTGAATTGCCAATCTAAGGTGAAATAATCTTCACATTTAAGAGTTCCAAAGCCTGTGTACACTTTGGACTCTTTAAATACTCAGCCATTTCTTTATTTTGAGGATCTAGTTGAATTACAAGAGTTTCTACTTGTAATTGTGCGGTCAAGTTATGCTCTACCAGGTATTGTATCTCGGGAAGGTTTCGAAGTTCAATGGCCCGTAGAGGTTTTGTAATCAACTCGTGAATAAGATTTCTAAAATCAAGCATTAAGTGTGTTTTTGATAGGTCAATTTGCTTCAAGGTAGATAAATTTACATTTGGATCGAAGGCAAAGTTAATTCTGCCACTGAATCCATGAAGTAAGCTCAGCTGATCGGTTGTGAGTGGTTTTTCAATTCCAAAAATATTGCCAGAGCTTCGTAGATCAAGTTTCGATAGTTTCTCCAGCTGACCAGCATCAACTTGCGTTATCTCTGATTCTAAGTGGGAACTCTCATTCCTGTCATCATTGTCTGTACCTCTCTGATCATCCAAATTAGCATCATGGTTTGAGGGTAGCAGCTCCTCTAAACTCCAAAGATCACGCACATCCAGCCAATAGAAATTTCCCTGTAGTCCTTTTAGGGTCTTTGGTTTGATAATGATAGAAAGATTCACATCCATATCATCTAGCAATTGGAACATCTTATTTTGTGTATAAGAGTTGCTAGTTACAGTTAGTGGTTTTTGATTAGAAATTGCATGAAGACTCTCAAACTGCGCAAGCAGAGCAGACTTCTCTAGGGCTTCAGTGATATTTATTTCAAATCGATCACTTAATTGAGATCGTATGCTATCTGCAAAAGTAGAAATTATTTCTCTTTTTTGTTGTTCATAGGATTCATACGCGGGTTGGTCACTGGCTACGAATAGTAACTTGCTAAACACCTGCTCTCTTAATTCCAAGTTGTTAATCAATGCAACGCTCGCCAAAATATTGCTGTATATTTCGTCTTTGTGACGGGAGTTCCACTTTTTATCCAATTCAGCAAGAAATTGCCGGTCTTGATTCTGCCTCAACATCTTCTCATATTCTACCTCTGGCGTTTCTAGATTGGAGAGTTTACCGGTAGGGGAGAGCCCCTGGTAGGTAACTGTACCGCGCCCTTGCTTATTAAGCTTAAGAGTGTGTTTCCTGTCTTTATCAACAGCCAAGAGTGCAGCCAAAATCTGCCCACCTGTATGTACATCCCCAACATCAGCTGTAGGTTTAGAATAAAAGTAAGTATCAACCACAAATGTTTTCTCTCCCTTTTGTACTACAGCAGCTATATGTGTTGGCATGAGAGCCAGTGCTGGTTGAATTCCCAGGGATAGGAGTGTTCTTGTCGCAATAATCGACCTGGTTACACAGTTTCCCACAACTTTCCCTTCCATGTTAAATATTCCATTTAAACTGGATTGCGCATCAGAGTGGGTAATTTCTTTAGAGATAAACTCAGAGAGTGATCTAAGGGGAGTTCCAGAGGCTTCTACTTGTTGCCTAGCTGATTCTAAGAGTCCCTTCAGTTTAGCTTCGTTGCTTTGCACCTTGCTTTGAATTTCTTCATCACTCAAGGAGTGCTGTCCTAACTCTCGTCTTGTCTGCTCCAGGCTTGTTTCAATTAGCCGTGAGAATTCATACATAAATTCATCAAACAGGGCAGGTTCTATAGCTTGATCATCAAAATAAGGTTGATATTTGGAGATTAAAGCTTGTCTATAAGGCTCAAATATTTTTTGAAAGCTACCTTGAAACCTATTGCTATATTTAATCTTCCCAGCATCTCTCCGAATTAATGTGTCAGCTTTCAGTTTTGTATCCTGTCTGTGGGGAGGCTCGGGAGGGGTTATTGAGACATATGGCACCTTTGGCCCAGTCATATCTGTTGTTCTCAGATCATACTCAAGAGTTAGAGCAACAAGAGCCATAACCCCAGATATAATTGGTATTAAATTACAATAAACACGATTATTTTTGTAATAATCATCTATTCTATAGCGCGGTATTTCTGGATCCACAACAGCCCTATCTTTATTCAATGAATGAGACATACATTTGGGATAATTACTTCGAATTTTAACATTAAAACAGAAAATGTCAATATAGACTTTCTTATAAAAGAAGCCACCCAAGCCTCCACCATTTAACCAAGCTCTCAGTAGTCCATCGCAGGACACAGCTATCCTTTATGCACAATCCATAAAATCTAATCACAATCGAACAACTATCTAAACCTCAAGCCTTCTGCAAGTATTTGATTAACTTCAATAGATCACTAGCACTAGATTTCTCATGTGAACCAAAGTTCTTCACAATCACATGGCAGTGTTTCAAGATATTCTCAGATTTATCACCTAGTCTATATTCAAGTTCCGCCTGGTCCATATCAGGCGAACGAGAAAGCAACCTCTGCTTCCGAACTTCGTCTGGCGCATAAATCCCTACATAGATATGCTTCGAAAAAGTTTCTTTAGGTTTGACACTTTCCTTATTGTTGTAAAGGGCATTATTACCAGAATACACTACGAATTTATCTGGTGGCACACTTTCAAATCCATACTGTTCCTCACGAGAGCCTTCCATTTTACGCGTCCAGTGTAATCCAATCTCATTATTGCGAATCATCTTGGTAAATTGATCTTTTGAGGAGAATATATTCTCGAGTAAATTATCATTAAGCCTTTGGGGTCTAGTAATAACCCTTTTTGGAACAATCACAGTTTTTGACAATTTACGAATAACATCAACAGTGGTAGATTTTCCAGAACATGTAGACCCAACAATCATTATACCCTGTATACTTCTGTCCAGCCCAGCCCAAATCTCCTCGTTGGCTACTTCAATACTTTTCAGTCCTGCAACTATATTTTTTATGTCTTTAATCAACATTATCTTGAGTTATAAATGCAATCTCATTATTATCAACCCTCTTGCGGGAGTACGCTCATAATACCATTTAATTTATTTTTGTCAACATCTTTACAAAAAAGTTTATTCACACTGCATATAGAGATTACTGGACCCTACAAAATGTTTGGAGATTGTACTGTTAGGCTCAGGATATTGAGTCCAAAAGTATGAAAAATAATCATTTAGGGCTTGGGGATTGACATTTATGTGCTTGAGAATTAAAATATTGGCGTTAATTTAACGATTTTGATATGTACGTTTACGGACATAAAAACCCAGATACAGATGCAATTGTAGCCGCAGTGATTGCTGCAGACTATTATAATAAACTTGGAGTGGAATGTACTCCCATCAGACTCGGTCAACTCAATAAAGAGACACAGTTTCTGCAAGACCACTTTAGATTTGATGTTCCAGAACTAATGGAGTCAGTCGAAGATGGCACTCGTGTTGTGCTTGTGGACCACAACGAAATTGCACAGAGCTTTGAGAATTTAAGAGAGTTGGATATATACGCAATTATTGACCATCATAAATTTAATTTGCAAACGGATGCACCTTTAAATATTCGCGCAGAGATAATCGGCTCGACTGCGAGTATTCTTTATAAAATGTATGAAGAAGCTGGACTAGAGCTCAGCAAACAGCAGGCTAGCATTATGATTGCAGCAATTATTAGTGATACTTTGTTCTTCCGCTCACCCACCACTACGGATCAAGATCGACACATTGTAGAGACGCTCAATCAAATCGCCCAAATTGAAGATTTAGAAGGGTTTAGTATGCAAATGTTCGATGCCAAGAGTGACCTTTCTGATTTTGAGCCTAGAGAAATTGTCGAAATGGATTATAAAACCTATCAGATTGATGATCATAAAATTTCAATTGGAGTGGTAGAAACCACTAATGCGCAGTTTGCGCTGGATAGATCAGCAGCAATAGTTGATGTCATTAAGGGGCTCAAGTCGGAAAACAATCTCGATGTTAGCTTTGTATTTATCGTTG
>CAYYFV010000007.1:8431-15259 GCA_964471455.1 uncultured Candidatus Peribacteria bacterium
ATCATAAATGAACAGAGTATTGGCATTTGTGCCAGTGAAAAAGAGGTAGAGCTACTTATGAAGACTTTTAATGGATCTAAGCAAATCGATGCTCACCATGTCAATATTGGTAACATTCTATCTCGAAAGAAACAAATGGTCCCGGCAATTGAAAGTAGCCTACTAGCTCAATAAACAGCGGCCTTTTTTCATAGCCTCAGCTATCATACAAATAATTCCAGAAAACTTAGCCCAACTAATAATGATCAATTGGAACATCTACGAAATTTCATCCTCAACTCAAACCCTACACGGAGTCAAATTCCGTGGCCGCATTCGCAAATTTGCCATTTCACAAAATATCAACGTCCTTAGCGAAAATGCCACAGACACAGACAATGTCGTTCGTTTTGCTCTAGAAGCATCTCAATCTCCAGAGCCTTTTATAGAATTCATAAATGCAATTATGCCAGATTGCCAAGTCAAGCTAGTTGCTACACAAGTCACAAATCCAGTCCTATCCAAACTCAAAGTCAATCAAGCCGAGCGCTATCACATCTAGACCTATGGCCCTGCATAGAAATGACATATTTAACTAATAATAAAAAGGCCTAAATGGCCTTTTTATTATACTTCTAAACACTTTTTCACTATTCAGATGTTTGTTGCAAAGTTTTTATTTGCTCGGCTATTACTCCAGCTTCAGCCTTTACTCTGGCAGCCGCTTCAGTAAACATCTGAGCTTCCTCCATATCACTATATATATGGGCAGCATGCGCTGCGACCCCCTCGAATTCTGCAGCTTCAGTCTCTTTGCTGTCCTGTGCTTCCTTTAACTTAGCTAGTGTTTGCGCTCCAGTAGGTCCGGATGAAAGGTATTGCTTGCAACCCTCAATTAATTTAGTCAACATTATTTTACAAAATTACATTTGCCAAATAGTAACATGTAAAAACAAAAAGTCAAGTCCTTTCTGTTCCTTAGGAAAATTAAGTCTAAATTTGACAAAATTCTCAACTCACCATACAATCAAATAAAGACATTCGAGCCTTGCAATCACAAGGCGAGTCGGCAGAAGAAACCCACACACGGCCACACACGGCCCAAAGCGCCACAGCCCAGGCATACAGACAAAGCCAAAAGCACCAAAGGCAAAGGGAACTAGACCTGCTCGGAGACATACATCAGGCCAAACTCCGTTATCAAATTCAATTCAAGTGCCCACACTCGAATCAGTGGGAATCGTGGTGGTACCGCGGCCAACCAACGCAATCAAACAAGCTACTCCTAGCACAAACTAATTGCAATACTCATTAGGTCGTCCACATTAAATCAATCACAATTTAATGTATTTTCCTATGAGCCACTTTCAACCAGTTTCGAATTCGCAAAACTTTCCGAATCTCGAGGAACAAATCCTCAAGCATTGGCAAGACAATCAAATCTTCGAAAAGTCTCTCGAACAAAATGCCGACAAACCACAAAAAGTCTTCTACGACGGCCCACCGTTTGCCACAGGCCTTCCACATTACGGCCATTTATTAGCAGGCACCATCAAAGACGTCATTCCACGCTACCACACCATGCGTGGGTATTTGGTACACCGTCAGTTTGGTTGGGATTGTCATGGACTACCAGTCGAGTTTATGGTCGAAAAAGAACTTAATCTAAATGGTAGTAAAGACATCCAAGAAAACTATGGCGTTACAGAATTTTCCGAAAAATGTCGTAGCGTAGTCCTTAGATTTACGCAAGAGTGGGAACAAACAGTCATGCGAATGGGGCGTTTTGTCGATTTCAAAAACGATTACAAAACCATGGATCCAAGCTTTATGGAATCTATTTGGTGGGTCTTTGGAGAGCTTTGGGATAAAGGGCTTATATACAAAGGCCACAAATCTATGCATGTTTGCCCACGTTGCGTCACTCCACTTAGTAATTTCGAAGTCACCCAAGGTTACACAGACGTACTTGATTGGTCTGTTGTCTGGCAATTCCCAGTCAAAAACCAAGAAAATACATATTTCTTGGTTTGGACAACCACGCCATGGTCGACTCCGGGCACAGTCGCAATCGCAGTTGGCGCCGATCACACCTACCTCAAAGCCGAAATCAAAGGCAAACAATATATCTTTGTCAAAGACCGACTTGAATTTGTAACTAAAGGTTTACAACAAGACGAGTATACAATTATCCAAGAAATCCCAGGCAGCCAACTTATAGGACTTGAATACCGACCACTTCAAGAACACTACGCCAAACTTGCTGAGCTACAAGATACAACAGGTCTCTACCAACTATATGCCACAGATTATGTCGAAGTCACAGAGGGTACGGGGATGGTAACAATCAATGGTGCCTATGGGGAAATAGATATGCAGGCCACCAAAGACCTCAAGCTGCCAATAGTCATGGATGTCGAAATGGATGGATCTTTCAACGACAAAAACCCCGCCTACCAAGGCCGCTACATCAAAGATGCCGAAGTCGAGATCTTAAAAGACATGGAAAAAAAAGGCTTTATCTTCCGTAAAGAGAAGTACAAACATTCCTACCCACACTGTTGGAGATGCGACAGCCCTCTCATGAACTACGCAACCACAAGTTGGTTTGTATCCATCGATAAAATCAAGGAACAATTGCTTGCAAACAATGCCCAGGTACACTGGACTCCAGCTCACGTTGGCCAGGGGCGCTTTCACGAATGGCTCTCAAATGCTCGTGACTGGTGTATTTCCAGAAACAGATTCTGGGGAACTCCATTACCAGTTTGGGAATCCGAAGATGGCGACACAATTTGCATTAAATCAATCAAAGAACTCGAAGAACTCACAGGCGAAAAGGTTACGGATATTCACAAGCACAAAATCGACCACCTAGTAATCACCAAGGATAGCAAGCAGTATCACCGTATTCCAGAGATACTAGATTGCTGGTTCGAATCAGGATCCATGCCATATGCTCAACATCACTATCCATTCGAAAACAAAGATACATTCGACAACAACTTTCCAGCAGAATTCATTGCCGAAGGTCTCGACCAAACACGGGGATGGTTTTACACACTCACAGTACTTGGTACAGCGTTATTCGGACGATCACCATTCAAAAACGTAGTCGTAAACGGTATGATCCTTGCCGAAGATGGTAAAAAGATGTCCAAAAGACTCAAAAACTATCCAGAACCATCAATAGTATTAGATAAATACGGAGCCGACGCCCTTAGATTTTACTTGCTCAATTCACCAGTAGTAAAAGCCGAGCCAATCCGATTCTCGGAAAAAGGCGTTCAAAATGTCCTCAAACAAGTAGTGCTTCCACTTTGGAATTCATACTCTTTCTTTGTCACATATGCCAATATCGACAACTACAAACCAGAATACACAATTCCAAATCCATCAAACACACTCGACAAATGGATCCTCGCAGAGCTCCAATTCCTTCTCAAAAATCTCACTCAAGAACTCGACAACTACGATCTGCAAAAAGCTTGTGAGCCAGTCAGCAAATTCATCGACAGTCTTACCAACTGGTATATCCGCCGCAGCCGCCGCCGCTTCTGGAAATCCGAAAACGATACAGATAAACTCCAAGCATACGACACATTACACTATGTACTCGTCGAATTCTCCAAAATCCTAGCTCCATTCATGCCATTTGTCTCAGATAGTATCTACCAAAACCTAACAGGGGAGTTAAGTGTTCACTTGGCAGACTGGCCCAAGTACAATGAACAATTTATTGATACACAACTCCTAGAAAATGTCGCCACAACCCAAGAAGTAGTCTCCTTAGCACTCGCAATCCGTGCTCGCAAAAAAGCCAAGGTGCGCCAACCATTACAGTCACTCACATTATTTATAGATTCAAAAACACAATTAACTCAAGATGATCTCGATGTAATTGCCGAAGAGGTCAATGTCAAACAAGTAAATCTTGTCGATAGCTCAGAAAGCTTTGCCAAAAAGCAACTCACACTCAATGCCAGAGTCCTGGGCAAGCGCCTCCCAACCGAAATGAAAACAATGCTCCAAGCTGCCAGACAAGGGGAGTATGCAGTCAACGAACAAGGCCTTGCAGTAGTGTCGGGCCACACACTCGAATTAGAAGAATTCTCGTTCCGTTACCAACCACTCGATGCCAAATCAGACAATGTCGACTCCAAAGACAACATCGTCGTCCAACTCGACACCACAGTCACACCAGAACTCGAACTCGAAGGCCTGTCCCGCGATATCATCCGTCAAATCCAAGAGCACAGAAAATCCCAAGACTACAAAGTAGATGACAAAATCCAAACCACCATCCACACCACATCCGCCAAGCTAATCCAGGCTCTCGAAACTCACAAACAATTCATCATGGACGAAACCCTTTCCAACTCCTTAGATGTTCAAAACCAAGACCCCGCCGAGCCAATCCAAATCGAAGGCCACGCCCTCAGTCTATCAACTAACCTTGCATAATATGGTAACTCTCAGACCCGTCTCACCGTTAGATGGACACCAAGAATGGCAATTTCTCACCGCCATGCCTCTAGATACAAACGGTTTCCTCAATTCATTCTCAGGCAAACCCGAATCAGAATTCTCTGACTGGCTAATGTCTCAAGTCCACATGGCAAACGCCATCAATCTCCAAGGCAACCGTGTTCCACAAACCTCGTATTGGATCGAGTCAGAACAAAAAGAACTCATAGGCTTTCTAAAAATTAGAACCAGACTCACCCCATCCTTATTAGATGAAGGAGGTCATATCGGATACTTTATATCTCCAAAATTCCAAGGCAAAGGCTATGGCACCCAAGCCCTCGCTGCCAGTCTCAAACAAGCCCAGCTCAAAGGCATCGATTTAGTCCTGGTCACCTGCGATGTCGACAACCTAGCCTCCAAAAGAGTTATCGAAAAAAACGGCGGCCAACTCTGCCCAACTAGCACAGATACCAAGCTCAAATTCTGGATCTACAACTAGTTCGTCTTTCAAGCAAGCAAAAACACCCATTCAACTACTCAAGTAGGATATTGATAACATATCACGTCCTTAGCAAGTAAAATCAAGCGGGTATCGACATTCTAAATCAGTAGCATTCCATTCAACAAAGTCCCTTTATTAGATAACACCCTCAAGCATGTCTCAAGATCTGCACTTTCAGTTCATTAACAAAGAGCAAACCCATATTTCCAAATATCAGAGTATTTGGAAATACCACTATAACATGCCAAATGGCAAGCCAAAGGCCTTCGAAATCCACGAGCTCGGGGGGACTGCTGTGATATTACCCTTAACTCCAGACAACCAAGTCATCACAGTCTCGCAGTATCGCCCGGGCCCAAACAAAGTTCTCACTGCACTTCCGGCTGGGTTCGTAGATCCAGGTGAAACTCCTCTCCAGGCCGCCCAGCGCGAGCTACTCGAAGAAACAGGCTATAGTGGTCAGATCACATACATTGGAGACTCCTATGTTGACGCCTACTCTACAGCCATCCGACATATATTCATTGCCCGCAACTGCCACCCAGTTGCCAAGCAAAATCTCGACTCCTCAGAGTTCATCGAAGTCAAATTAATGTCAATAGAAGCCTTACGCCAAATATGTCTCTCAGGCCGTATTACCCATGGAGAATCGGTGTTCATAGCCCTGGAAAACATCTAAATGTTAAAAACTCTTGACAAAATAAATTTGAGCATTATAATTAGTGGCAATATAACCCCTTCATAATGTTCAAATCAACATTTGAAAAATTTGGTTCTAAAATAGCACCACTGACATTTGCAGCAGCAGTGCTAGTCAATAGTGGCTGTGAAACCAAAAACAACAGCGACAAAGCTGTTAATGTGGAAACACCACAACAATCAAGACCAAGCGAGATATCCACAAAAATTCACAAATTAGCATATGGTCAATTTACACCGGATCGCTTGATCCCGCTATCTCAATTGGACAGGGCTCGCTTAGGTGGGCAATCTCTTGCCAATATTGAGAATAATCCCGTTACACGACGCTTAATTAATACGCTTCCGTTTGAAGTTGTGAGTATTTTGGACGGTCATACATTAGACACGCAAAAACCAATGACTCCACAGGACTTATTAGATGCTGTGAAACCAAGCGGAGTAGATTTAAATAAGATGAGTGATTATATATCCATTCTTGAAGAAATTGATCTAAAAGAATTACGGAATTCCATTCAATCTTATGAGCATAACTTCAGTCTTATACAAGCTTTGGTAGACATCGCACAATTCTCAAAAGAGTTTAATGAAGAATATCCTGAAGGAAATCATGAAACTGAGTATATAACACATCAATTATATTTAAAAGCAAGTTTGCATGAATTGGAAAACACCAATCCATATGGGATCTTCAAAGATAAATTTCCAGAGGCTATGAGTGAATATCTTGAAGAGTTGAAATACAGTCCTGCGGGTCAAAACCTTAAGAAAAGGGTGGGCGTTATTACATTTATGTATGAATTAGGTCTAGAAGATATATATTCTCATTTTTGGGACGAGGTTTGGAATAAAAATGATAAAAATGCAGCAATATTTGAAGCATTATTAGAGTCAGCTCCCAATAGTATAAAAACCTTAGATGAGCTAAAAGCATATACTAAAAGAATTAATTACTATACAAAAGGTTATTTAAACTCATCTTATTCTCAACAAACATATTCGCTTGAAAAATTTCTTATAGAAAAAATGCAAAACGAGATGAATAAATAAATTTCAAAATAAAAGCCTAAAAGCCTAAAAGCCCCAGCCAGGGGCTTTTTTTAAATAAATAACTAAATAACGAGTTTTGAGATTCAAAATCTGCAGCTCATTGATAATGGGCAATTCTCTATAGCCAA